>CALMAB010000360.1 GCA_937858325.1 uncultured Acetobacteraceae bacterium | reverse complement strand
GTGCTGAGCGGCGCGCCGGGCACGCTGGACGAGACGGAGGTGCGGCGGCGGCTCTCGGTGTGAGCATGGCGTTTCTCCACCGCACTGGTATGTTCAAGCCGGAAGCATTGCGAGGCTGATCGTGAACAAGTGGGGCAACCGTGCAGCGGGTCGCGGCAAGACTGGTCGGGCTGCGGCGGCCCCGGCGCAATCCGGTCAGTCAAAGGGCCGGCAGATTGCAGGCTTGGTCGGCAACGCGCCGATCCAGGCGCCGGTCTATGACCTTGCGGAGTTGATCGCCGGGATCACCGACGAAAACTGGCACGAGTCGGTCGATATGGGACCGCCTGTTGGCCGAGAGGCTTGGTGATGGCAGCCGGCCTGATCCTGCGTTTCCAACAAGGTCGGGCTTGGGGTGCAAACTGCGTCAAGTTGTGGGCGCTGGTCGGGTAGCCTGCGCCATGGACGCCTTGCCCGGCGTGCTGCACCAGCGCGCGCAGGGCACTCTCCACTTGTCGTTCAAGCGCCGCGGCGCCACCGTGCTGGACGGCTTGCGCCAGGAGGGATGCCTCAAGGCGCGCTTCCCGCGCATCGAGCACGGCGCTTGGGCCGGCGCGGTCACGCTCAACAGCTCCGGCGGGGTCGCCAGCGGCGACGCCCTGAACATCGCGGTCACGGCCGGCCCCGGCACGCGGGCGACGGTCGCGTCGCAAGCAGCGGAACGTTTCTACCGCGCCCTACCCGGCACGCCGCCGGCCCGGGTTTCAACCGTGCTCAACGTAGCACCGGGCGCGGCGTTGGAATGGCTGCCGCAGGAGAGCATCCTGTTCGACCGCTGCGCCGTGCGGCGGCGGCTGAGCGTGGACCTGGAGGGCGACGCCTGGTTCCTGGGGGTCGAGCAGATCGTGTTCGGGCGCACGGCCATGGGCGAGGCGGTGCGCGAGGCTGGGTTCCGCGACTTGATCGAAGTGCGTCGCGACGGGCGCCTGTTGCTGCACGACGCGATCCGCCTGGACGGGCCGGTGCAGGCGGTGCTGGACCGCCCGGCCGCCGGCGGTGGCGCGCGGGCGGTGGCCACCCTGGTTCACGCCGCAGGCGATGCAGAACAAAAGCTCGACGCCCTGCGCGACGCCTTGGCGGGACAGGAGGCCGGCGCCTCCGCCTGGAATGGCCTGCTGGTTGCGCGGATCGTCGCCACGGATGGCGCGTGCCTGCGCGCCGCCGTCATGGCAGGATTGGGGGCACTCCGCGCCGCCCGTCCGCTGCCGCGGGTTTGGTTTTGCTGAGGACCGCCATGCTGAAAGGGCCAACGGCTGTTTCGTTCCGGCGCTTGTCACGAGACGACATGGACGGGGCCGCCCGGGTCCACAGGACGGCGTTCGACGACCGGCTGCCGTGGCTGGCCGGGCTGCACACGCCGGAAGAGGACCGCGCGTATTACCGGAACCAAGTCTTCGCGCAATGCGAGGTTTGGGGCGCCATCGACGGCGGGCTGATCGGGTTCATCGCTTGCCGCCGAGGGTGGATCGACCAATTCTACGTCCTGCCGGCGCGGCAAGGCCAGGGGATCGGCGACGCCCTGCTGACCATCGCCAAGGGTGCCTACTCCGAGTTGCGGCTTTGGACGTTCCAACGGAACGCGCCCGCGCGCCGCTTCTACGAGAAGCGGGGCTTCACCGCGCTGGAGGAAAGCGACGGCAGCCGCAACGAGGAGCGCGAGCCGGATATCCTGTATCGCTGGACGCGGGCCGCGTGCTGAGATGCGGTGCTGGACGAGAACGCATACTCTGGGCCAGCCTCGCCGGGACGCGAGTGCAAAGGAGCGCCGATGAACCTCACCCCCCGCGAAAAGGACAAGCTGCTGATCGCCATGGCCGCCAACGTCGCCCGGCGCCGGCTGGATCGCGGCGTCAAGCTGAACCACCCGGAAGCCATTGCGCTCATTTCCGACTTCGTGGTGGAGGGCGCCCGCGACGGCCGCAGCGTCGCCGATCTGATGGAAGCCGGCGCCGCCGTGCTGACCCGCGACCAGGTGATGGAGGGCATCGCCGAGATGATCGCCGACATCCAGGTGGAAGCCACCTTCCCCGACGGTACCAAGCTCGTCACCGTGCACGAGCCGATCCGATGATCCCCGGCGAAGTCCTCACCGAGGACGGCGACATCGAGCTGAACGCCGGGCTGCCGCGCACCACGCTCACCGTTTCCAACACCGGCGACCGTCCGATCCAGGTCGGAAGCCACTACCATTTCGCCGAAACCAATGCGGCGCTGCAGTTCGACCGGGCGCAGGCTTGCGGCCAGCGGCTGAATATCGCCGCCGGCACCGCCGTGCGGTTCGAGCCGGGGCAATCCCGCGACGTGACGCTTATCCCGTATCGTGGCGCCCGGATCGTCCAGGGCTTCCGCGGCGACATCATGGGGCCGCTATGACCCGCATTCCGATGGGGTCAGCATGACCCGCATCCCGCGCCGCGCCTATGCCGACATGTATGGCCCCACCACGGGCGACCGCGTGCGCCTGGCCGACACCGACCTGTTCGCGGAGGTGGAGCGCGACCTCACCACCTACGGCGAGGAAGTGAAGTTCGGCGGCGGCAAGGTGATCCGCGACGGCATGGGCCAGTCCCAGGCGTCCCAGGCGGAGGGCGCCGTCGATACCGTCATCACCAACGCGCTGATCCTGGACCATTGGGGCATCGTCAAGGCCGACGTGGCGATCCTAGATGGCCGCGTCCACGCCATCGGCAAGGCTGGCAACCCCGACGTGCAGCCCGGCGTCACCATCATCATCGGACCCGGCACCGAAATCATCGCCGGGGAGGGCAAGATCCTCACCGCCGGCGGCATCGACAGCCACATTCACTTCATCTGCCCGCAGCAGGTCGAGGAAGCGTTGGCGTCGGGAATCACCACCCTGGTCGGCGGCGGCACGGGACCTGCGACGGGCACCAGCGCCACCACCTGCACGCCGGGTCCCTGGCACCTCGCCCGGATGCTGCAAGCCGCCGAGGGCCTGCCGGTCAACCTCGCCTTTGCCGGCAAGGGCAACGCCTCCCGCCCGGCGGCGCTGGAGGAGATGATCCGCGCCGGGGCCAGCAGCCTGAAACTGCACGAGGACTGGGGCACCACCCCCGCCAGCATCGACTGCGCGCTGTCGGTGGCCGACCGCTTCGACGTGCAGGTGATGATCCACACCGACACGCTGAACGAGAGCGGCTTCGTGGAGGACACCATCGCGGCGTTCAAGGACCGCACCATCCACGCCTTCCACACGGAGGGTGCCGGCGGCGGCCACGCGCCGGACATCATCCGCGTCGCCGGGCTGCCCAACGTCCTGCCGTCCAGCACCAACCCGACGCGGCCCTACACCGCCAACACGCTGGACGAGCACCTCGACATGCTCATGGTCTGCCACCACCTCGACCCGGCGATCCCCGAGGACGTGGCCTTTGCCGAAAGCCGCATCCGGCGGGAGACCATCGCCGCCGAGGACATCCTGCACGACCTGGGCGCGCTCAGCATGGT
>CALMAB010000359.1 GCA_937858325.1 uncultured Acetobacteraceae bacterium | reverse complement strand
GTGCCGCTGGGCCAGACCGCCGGGCTGCGCGTGCAGGCGGCGCTGGAACCGGCCATCCGGGAGGTGGCGGAGGCGACGCGCGGCGCCACGCTGGACGACCTGGGCGGGGCGTGCTTCCGTTCCGACATCGCCGCCATGCGCCACGAAACCCAGTACACGAGGCTGTTCCGCACATGACATCGCCCCACGGCCCCCTCCGCGTCGGCGTCGGCGGCCCCGTCGGCACCGGCAAGACCGCGCTGATGGACGCGCTGTGCCGGCGCTTCTCGACCCGCTTCGACATCGCGGCCATCACCAACGACATCTACACCAAGGAGGATGCGGAATTCCTGACCCGCGCCGGGTCCTTGGCGCCGGAGCGCATCATGGGGATCGAGACCGGCGGCTGCCCGCACACCGCGATCCGCGAGGACGCCAGCATCAACCTGGCGGGCATCGCCGCCATGCGCCGCCGCTTCCCGGCGCTCGACCTGATCCTGATCGAGAGCGGCGGCGACAACCTGGCGGCGACCTTCAGCCCGGAGCTGGCCGACCTCACGATCTACGTCATCGACGTGTCTGCCGGCGACAAGATCCCGCGCAAGGGCGGACCCGGCATCACCCGCAGCGACCTCCTTGTCATCAACAAGATCGACCTCGCCCCGCACGTGGGCGCGAGCCTGGAGGTCATGGACCGGGACAGCCGCCGCATGCGGGGCGACCGGCCGTTCGTGTTCGCCAACGTGCGCGCCGGGCAAGGCGTGGCGGAGGTCGCGGCCTTTATCGAGCAGGCGGGCGGTCTGCAGTAGCCGGCGGCTTGCGCTCAGGGTCAATTTCATCCCAAAACGCCAGAGGCCCATGTCTTGGGCGTCTAGCGGTTGGAAGTACCGCTAGCGGCCGTTTGCTCCCATCGTTTTCCCCGTCATTGCGAGGAGCGCAGCGACGCGGCAATCCAGGGGCCGAAAGCACGGCGCACGGCGCCCGGACTGCCATGGCGGCTCGCAATGACGAACGGGACGAGGCAAGGGGACGTCGGTACAAGCCCAGCAGCAAGCAGCCTCGTTCTTCTAGGACTGGATGAACGGCAGTGCTCGGTGTGCGCGTGCGCTTGCGTTTCTGAGGACCGCGGCACGACGCGCGGCGAGCCTTTCCAGGTGCGATGGGCGGGTCTTGCAGGCGCGGCGTGACAAGAACGTTCAACAAAGCAGGTCCACATTACCAGCTCGGCATCAAAGTACATCGTGACAACCTGCATGGGAGTGGGCCTGCAACCGGCTTCACTTCAAGCATCGTTTACTTGGGAACGGGCCGATTGGCCGCGCGTTCGCGCCGTTGACGAGAGGATGAAGCATCAGCAGGAATATTGTTCTTGCAGTTACAGTATATAGCCAGCGCAACGTAAATACCTATCGATATGTTTCTCAATGTACACTAGCGTTTGAGCACGTTAAATGGGCACAGCACTCTTCTATCAAGGGGCGTTGCAAGCAACTTCGGAGCAGCAGTTCGGCGCTCCTATCGCGTTGCTGCCTTGGTCTTGGTGAGTCCTCACAGGGTTCTTCATGACGTTCATGGTTGGGTCGCTCATTTTCCTGGCGACGGCTACGTTCCCCCGCAAAGAGACCGTTTCCGGCATCCTGCGCTACCCATTGGGGGAGCTGCGCATCGCGTCGCCGCGCAACGGCATCCAAAGTCCACCTTCGTGCGGAACGGGCAGGAGGTCGCCGAAGGCGACGTGCTCGCCTTTGTGACAACCGAGCAGCGCGTGGCGGAGGGCGACGTGTATGACGCGCGCGTGCTTGCCGCCCTTCAGCGGGAACGCGAGATGCTGGAAGCGCGGCTGGACGCGCTGGACGCGTCCGAACCGCTGCAGAAGCAGGGATTGCAGGAACGCATTGCCGGCCTCGTCCAGCAACTGGCGGAGCTGCAAGGGGACCGCCGCAGCCGGGCGACACGGGTCCGCCTCGCCGCGGAAAGCTACGCGGCCGCAGACACCCTGGCCGTGCAGGGCGTCTACAGCGCCGAGCAGCGCCGCGCGCGGCAGCAACAGGCGCTGGCCCTGGACCAGAGCGTGTCGGAGCTGGCGTCCCAGATCGCCTCGCTGGAAAGCCAGCGTACCGATCTGACGCTTCAGCTCGCAAGGCTTCCGGCCGACGTGGCCCAGACCCGCGCCAGCATCCTCGAATCGATCGAAGCCCTGGAGGAGAAACACGCGAGCGCCAACGCGCAGAACGGCTTCAGCCTGATCGCCCGAAGCGCCGGCACCATCACCTCGCTGCAGGACCAGGTGGGCCAGCCCGTCGATCCCGCCAAGCCGCTGATGACGCTCATTCCCCACGGCAGCGTCTTGCAGGCCGAGCTTTACGTCCCCTCCCGGGCCATCGCGTTTGTCACCGAGGGTCAGCCGGTGCGGCTTCTGTTCGACGCGTTCCCCTACACCCGCTTCGGCCCCGGCCACGGCCATGTGGCGCAGGTCTCGTCTGCCGTGCTCCGGCCAGAAGAAGTGACCGCGGCGGTCAAGGTCATGGAACCCGTCTGTAAAATCCTGGTCGCCCTGGATGGGACGGCCATGCAGGCCTACGGCAAGGCCATCCCGCTGCAGTCCGGGATGGCCCTGACGGCCGACATCCTGCTGGAGGACCGCACTTTCCTCGATTTGCTGATGGACCCTTTGCTGGCCGCCCGCGGCCGTATCCTGGGCGGATAAGCACGATGGCCGCCGAAACCTCCTGGGCCATGCCCGGTTCGTCGCCCCGGGAACCGTTCCTCAACTTCGGCGGCGGCCGGCGCTTGCCCCTGGTCAGGCAGACGGAGGCTGCGGAGTGCGGCCTGGCCTGCCTGGCCATGGTCGCGGGCTGGCACGGGCTTGACACCGACCTGACCACGCTGCGCCGCCGGTTCCCGATCTCGATCAAGGGCGCGACGCTCGACGACCTGGTCAGCATCGCCGGCAGCCTGGACCTGACGACCCGCGCGCTGCGCTGCGAGCCGGAGGATTTCAGGCACCTCCGCATGCCCTGCATCCTGCATTGGGAGTTCAAGCACTTCGTCGTCCTGCGCCGGCTGACCCGGGACGGCGCCGTGCTGCACGACCCGGCGGTTGGCGAGCGCCGGGTCGGCGGCAAGGACCTGTCCCGTGGCTTCACCGGGGTCGCGCTTGAGCTGGCGCCCGGCACGGGCTTCACGAGGCGGCGGGAGCGCGCCACGGTCGATGTGTTCAACCTTATCCGGTTCACGCCCGATGTGCTGAAGGCGCTGGCCCAAGGCTTCCTGCTGTCCGTGCTGCTTGAGCTGTTCGTGGTGCTGAGCCCGTTCTACATGCAGCTGGTGGTGGACGAGGCCATCCTGAAGGCCGACCACGACCTGCTGGTGGGCTTGGCAGCCGCGTTTGGGCTGATGCACTGCTTCAACGCCGCCGCCAGCACGTTCCGCAGCTTCGTGTTCCAGTACCTGGGCAACACGCTGTCCTTCGGGATGGAAGCCCGGCTGTTCCGCCACCTGATCCGGTTGCCGCTGAGCTACTTCCAGAAGCGCAACGTGGGCGACCTGCTGCAGCGCTTCCACGCGCTGGAGCCGGTCAAGCAGATGATCGTGGGCGGCGGCATCTCCACGGTGCTGGACGGCACGCTCGCCGTGTTCACGCTGGTCCTGATGTTCCGCTACAGCGCGGTGCTGTCGTCGGTCGTCGTCGGTGTCTTCCTGCTTTACGCCGCGCTGCGCGTGGCGACCCGGCAAGTGGCACGACGTCTCTCTGCCGACGCCATTGTGGCGGATGCCAAGGAACAGACGCGCTTCCTGGAAACGCTTCGGGCCATCCAAACCATCAAGATGTCCAGCGGAGAGGTGAACCGGGAAGGCCTTTGGCAGAACCTGTATGCCGCCAAGCTCAACACCGCCATCCGGACGAGCAACGTCCAAATCTTCTTCCAGTCCGCCGCCGGGTTCCTCAACCGCATCACCGACGTCGCGGTGCTCTACCTTGCCGCCAGCCGTGCCATCGACGGGGCGATGACTGTCGGCATGATCACGGCCTTCATGGCCTACAAGGGCCAGTTCCTGGACCGGATGACGTCCTTGCTGGACCAGGTGATCCAGTTCTGGCTGCTGGACGTGCAGCTCGCGCGCGTCAGCGACATCGCGCTCGCCGAGCGCGAGCGGCACCTGCAATCGCACTCCAACCACGGCTACGAGGTGCAGGGCCACATCGAGCTGCGGGACGTGAGCTTCCGCTATGCGCCGCGGGAGCGGGACGTCGTCAAGGAGATCAGCCTTGAGATACGCCCGGGCGAGTTCGTGGTGATCCTCGGCCCGTCCGGCGGGGGCAAGTCCACCCTGCTCAAGCTGGTGGTGGGCTTGTTCGAGCCGACCAAAGGCGAGGTGTTGATCGATGGCCTGCCCATTGAGGCGATTGGCCTGGATGTGCTGCGGCCGCAGTTGGGCGTGGTGATGCAGGAGGACCGGCTGCTGGCCGGCACGATTGCCGAGAACATCGCCCTGTTCGACGACCGGATCGACATGGACCGGGTGCGCGCCTGCGCCAAGGCCGCCGTGATCGACGACGAGATCATGCGCTTTCCCATGCAGTTCAACAGCCTCGTTGGCGACATGGGCACCAGCTTGTCGAGCGGGCAGAAGCAGCGAGTACTGATTGCTCGGGCGCTCTACCGCCGGCCCCGGGTGCTGGTGATGGACGAGGGCACGGCGCACCTGGATCCGGCGCGGGACCGGCAGATCCAGGCCATGCTGAAGGAGATGACGATCACCCGCCTGGTGGTGGCGCACAGCCCTGCCATAGCGGGGGTCGCCGACCGCGCATTCGCGTTGCGCGACGGACGGCTGGAAGAGCTGCGACGGCCCGCTGCCGTTCAGGCAGGGGCGGAGCAGGCGTGTCCGGTGGATGCGCGGGGGGCTGATCCCCAGACTTTTTGATCGAAGTAGCAAAGGAAATGGTCATGAGCTTGAGGGAACTGACGATTGACGAGTTGGTGCTGGTTTCTGGTGGTGAGGGTGTAGTCGATAGCATTCAGAGTAGCTACAGCGGTGCAGGGCAAGCGGCTGCTAAGACAGCGGTGGATAATTTCGGTGCTGTTCAGGGAGCAGCAGGTGGTGCTTTGGTTGGCGCGGTGCTTGGAGGAGAGTCTGCCGGGCCGGTAGGTGCGGTGGTCGGCGGGGCCGCTGGAACGATTGTAGGATATGCGACCCAAGCGTATGCAACAACAATAGCTGATAACGCGAGTGCAAATTCGACAAATTCAGAGACGGATGGAGGTCCGTTTGGTAGAGCTGGAACAGATGCGAGTGGCAGTGATGTCGGAGGATTCTGACATCGACTAAGTCAAATCTCCGCGAGTAAAACAGAACTGAAAGAAACGTTTATAACTTCTATTAGTTCAGACGCAAGATCAGTAGAGGAGAAAATCGGTTTGATTTCTCCTCTACTAGGCTTAGGTGTTAGCCGCTAATGGGCAAATGCGTTGGTATTCTCCAAAGACAAAATGATAATTACTCTCAACAAGCGTACCTTGTAGGATTTTAATGTTTCATAATGCTCAGAATTTTTTGGTGTTTTGTGGAAATATAATGACTCAAAGAAGTTTTTTTAAAGAACTTTTGTCTTGGCTTTTTACGATAATCATAGGTTTATTCCTTGGAGGACTGTATTCAGTTATTTACATTTGGATTTACCACACTAGTCCAGAAGTCACTTTTGGTAAGCATGTCATGGCAGGAATTATGATTGCACTTGTTATACAAGTTTTACGAAGACTGCGGAACAGTTAGCGTTCGAAGATGGCGGAAATCTGGCGTGTCTGCCGCGAACAGGCGCGCACGCTGCGCAGATAACGGCCCGGCCAAGCAAGTGTTCGATGCTAAAGGAGGTGTTCATGCGTGTCCCCACCATCCTGCTGGCGTTCGGCGGTGTCCTTGCCGCCGCGCCGAGCCAAGCCACTTTGCAGGAGCAGCCTCCCGAGAGCCGGGTTCCGATGCCGGAGGAGTTTCGCAAGCCCTTTGTCGCATCCTGCCTTGCCGCTCCCGGCATCCAGCCGGTGCCCAAAGCCATGACCGAGCACATATGCGGCTGCGTCGCGGACAGCATCCCGAAGTACCTGCCGCACGCCGAATGGGACCGCTTCGTAACCGCCGCGGCGCGTCAGCACGCGGCGCGGGACCGCGGCGAGTCCCCGCCGCCCCTCGATGAAAGCGCGCTTGGCCCCCAATCGCGCGAGATCGTCCAGATGTGCAGCGACGAGGCGTTGCAGATGAAGTGACATGGGCGACGGTTGCAACGCAGACGCAGCACGGCGGAGCGGTCCACCGTCGCCTGCACCTGCCCCGGCTACGAGGTCACACCCTAGCAGGATCAAGGCGTCCAGCATCACTCGGCGCTTTTCAAGTCGATCCGCGCATCCAGATCGCGGCGGATCGCGGCCAATGCCTTGGCGGCCTCGGCGCGACGCCCGTCCTCGCAAAGAAACTGGTCGGTGGTGGACACCAGCGACCGGCGCACCGTGACCGTGCCGTCCGCAAAGGCCCAGCGGCTCTCATATCGAAAGAAGCTGCCCTCCACCGTCGTATCTTTGGGCAGGCGCGACGGGCGGTGGCCCGGCGGCAGCGCGAGGGACAGCTCCTCCTCCTGCCGTCCGGCATAGCAGGGCGTCGGCTCGGCCACAGGCAGCTTCTGCTCCCGCATGGGACCGATCAGGCCGTCGCCCGTGCGCGCGAGCAGGCGCAGCCCGGTCGGCACGAGAAAGGAGTCGCCCTCCACCCACTCAGGATGCGGCTCCAGAGTGAAATGCCCCTCGACGCGGTAGTCCAGCCCCGTCGCGTTCGTCTCGGGCAGCACGACGCTGCCGTGGCCAGACTCGTTCAGGCTGCGCAGCTGAGCGGCGGCGAACGCCTCGGCGCCCTGCGCCCGGCTGGCCCGGCCGACGGTGCGCAGCGCGGTGGCATAGGGGCCGTGGCCCTCCGTCGTGCTCGTGCCGCTCACCGTGCCGTCGGCGGACAGGACGGCCGTGGTGTGCAGCCGCTCGCTGGCAAGGCCGGGCGGGAGCGGGGGCAAGCGGTCCGGCATCTCGCCCGCCGCGGTCACCAGCAGGATGGGCTTGCCGTACTCAGGAAGCGGCAAGGTGCCGAACGGCGCGCCGCTGGGCGTGGTGTCGGCGTAAAGCCCCCATTCCGGCAGGTAAGTGATCGCGTGGTTGAACGCCGAGTAGGTCGCAGGCCCGCTCAGCGTGTAGCTCGAGCCGAGGTTGATCAGCACAGGCTTCGCCTCGATGCCCTTGGCGGCGAGCAGCGCGACCAGAAGCGCGACCTGGTCCTTGCAGTCGCCGTAGCCGTTGGCGAGCACCGCATCCGCGGCGTGGGGCACGAAGCTGCCGTTGCCGAGATAGATCGCCACCCAGCGCACGTGCTGGCCGACCCATTCGTACAGGCGCTGCGCCTGCTCGCGCCGATCCGCCGTGCCTGCGGTGACTTCATCGGCGAGCGCCTGGATGCGCGGCGTCACCACCGCCTTGGGCGCGAACAGGGCCGCATAGGCGCGGGAAAAGGCGGCCCAGTCCGGGAAGGTGGATGCGAACAGGCGCGGGGCGCGGTCGAGCGGCGACAGCGCGGCCGGGTCCTCCGTGGTGGCAGGGGCGCTGTAGCGCCAATGGTAGATGTGGTGGCCACCATCCTCAGCCTCCTCGAGCGCCGGGCCGTTGCGCGCCTCGGTCCGCAGCGGCTTGTCGGACGGCGTGGTCACCGTGACCTCGACGTTGTCCCAGGGGATGGTGCGCACGAACGTGCTCGTTTGCGCGAACTCCCCAGGGAACACGGGCTGCAGGATGAAACGGCGCCAGGTCGCCACGAGCAGGTCGCCGCCCGCCACGTCGGGCATCACGGCGACCATCTGCTTGCGGTCGCTGTAGGCCGGCGCGTTCGGCACGCCGGGCGCGAGCTGGGTGCGCACGGCGCCGGGCTCGACGGGAACGCGCCGGCCGTCCGGCTTCTGCGTGTAGGCTTCGACCAGCTCCAGCCGCTCCAACGCGTCCGAAAAGGCGACGGGCTGCTGCGCTTCGCGGCGCGCGGCGTCGTCGTTGTTGACGGCCGTCTCGACGTGCAGGGTCTGCACCGCCGTCCCGTCCTGCTGCACCACGGTGTCCAAGCGGAACTGCCGGACGCTGGCAGGCGGCTCCGCCGCGGCGGCCGTTCCAATGAACGCGAGGGTCAAAGCGAGCACACCGATCCCTGGCCAGGCGGACATCAGCGGTTTCCTCCATGCTCGACTTGTCGCTCGCTTCTTGTAGCGAACTGCTCGAGCGTTGCCATCCAGCCCACGCGTTGCGCGATGCCACGGCTCGTTGATCGAACCCTGCCGACCACCGTCGTCGCGAGCGAAGCGCGGCAATCGGGGGCCGCGGGGACAAGACCTGCGCCGTGCCGCCCTGGACCGCCACGGCCCAAGCGGGTTTTCGCGATGACGCGCTTGGGTCATGACCGGCGAGGCCTGGTAAAAGGGGAGCAGTGCACCGCAAGCGCCAGCCTCACGCGGCGAAACACGCCCGGCCCATGCCGGACGCCGTTGGCCTCAGCTCCGCGCGGCTTCGAACAGCAGTGCGCCGACCGCGTCCTCCGGCGCCGGGCGCCCATACAGCCAGCCCTGGCCGACGTCGCAGCCGAGGTCGCGGAGCAGTGCCGCCGTCCCGGCGTCCTCCACGCCCTCGGCGACGGTCAGCAGGCCGAGGCTGTGGCTCAACCCGATCACGGCGGCAACGATCTTGCGGCTTTCGGTGTCGCCGCCCATCGCCCGCACGAAGCTCGCGTCGATCTTCAGCTTGTCGATCGGCAGCAGCTGCAGGTGCCGCAGGCTGGAATAGCCGGTGCCGAAGTCGTCGAGCGCCAGCCGCACGCCCAGCGCCTTGAGCTTGCCGAGCAGGTCCCGGGCCAGGTCGATGTCGCCCACCAGCGCGCTTTCCGTGATCTCCAGCTCGAGGCGGTGCGCCGGCAGCCCGGTCTCGGTCAGGATGGACTGCACGGTCGCGGGCAAGCCGCGGTCGCGCAGCTGGAGCGGCGACAGGTTGCAGGCGACGACGATGTCGGACGGCCACCCGGCGGCGGCGCGGCAGGCCCGGCGCAGCAAACCCTCGGTCATCGGGCCGATCAGGCCGGCATCCTCGGCGATGGGGATGAACTCGCCCGGCGGGATGGTGCCGCGGATGGGATGCGGCCAGCGCGCCAGCATCTCGAAGCCGATCAGGCGCCCGGTCGCAATATCGACCAGCGGCTGGAAGTGCGGGCGCAAGGCGTCGTTGGCAACGGCCTGGCGCAGCTCGCCTTCCAGCAGCGCGCGTGCCTGGATGTGGGCGTCAAGGCCGGGATCGAAGAAGTGGTAACGGCTGCGCCCGTCGGCCTTGGCCCGATACAGCGCGACGTCGGCGCGGCGAACCAGCGCGTCGGCGTCCACGTCCTGCGCCCGCGCGAGCGCGATGCCGATGCTGACGCCGATCTGCAGCACAGGCCCGTCCGGCAGCGCGAACGGCTGTCCCAGCACGCTGATGATCCGCCGGGCGATCTGCGCCGCCTCGCTGCCCGGACCGGAAGGATCGGCGTCGTCGAGCGGGACCACCAGCGCGAACTCGTCGCCGCCCAGGCGCGCGATGGCGCTGCCGGTGCCTCCGGCGTTGCGGAGCCGGGCCGCCACAAGCTGCAGGAGTCCGTCGCCGGCGGGGTGGCCGTGCGCGTCGTTCACCCCCTTGAACCGGTCGAGGTCGCACAGCAGCAGCCCAACCGTGCCGCCGCTGCGGTCCGCCCGCGCCAAGGCGGTCCGCAGCTGCTCGTACAAGCCGCGGCGGTTGGGCAGCCCGGTCAGGGCGTCGGTGCGCGCCACGGCCTCCGTGGTCGCAAGCGCGGTCCGCAGCCGCGCACGCCCTCGGAGCGCGAACACGGCCGCGACGAGGAACAGGGCGCTCAGCCCAAGCCCGGCGGTTTCCATCCAGGCGCGGTCGTTGAGGGTCTTGGCGCGGGCCGTGGCGAGCGTTTCGAGATCCTGGCCGAAGGCTTCGATTCCCGAGGCATAAACGGCCTGCAGGTAGGTGAACTCCGGGCCATCGAGCAATGCCTGCGCGCCGTCGCGGTCGCCCTCGGCGAGCATCCGGAAGGCCGCCCGCTCCATCGTGGCCAGGTCGCCGTTCGCTTCCTCCACGGTTTTCGCCAGCGTCGAGCCGACCGCGGGCGTCGCGAGCGCGACCGCCTCCTCGATGGCCGCCGCGAGCTTCGGGCCGGCCTCGTCGAACCGGGCCACCCATTGGCGATCGCCGGACGCCACCGCCATGCGGGCGGACATGGTGCGCCACTCGTCGTAATAGGCGAAGGTGCCGCGCAGCTCGGCCACGCGCACCGCCCGCTCGCCGGCCAGCCGCATCTCGGAGCGGGTTCCCGTGCCGGACGAGCCAAGCCACAAAAGGGTGCCGAGGGCAGCGGCCAGCGCCAGCGCCGAGGCGCAACGGCCCAGCTGCCGCCTGTGGCGGTCCGGCATCTCCGAGGCAATCTGATCCAGCAGCGACATGCCGACACCATACGCAACATGTCTTAAAAAGTCGTTTCGTTCTATCTTGAGAACGAACGCCTGGGCTGGGCGCGAGCCGCAACGCGCGCAATCATTTGATCCGCCGCAACTCAATCCATTGGAACGCCAGCAGGATCGGCACCCCCAGCGCCAGGTCGCGGGCGCGGCGCAGCAGGGACACGCCGAGCGCCATGTCGGGCGGCACGCCGAGGGCGGCACCCAGGCCGACATAGCCGGCTTCCTGCACGCCCGCCGAGCCGGGTACGACGAAGGCGGCGGCAACCAGCGCGTCCAGCAGCGCCTCCAGCGCCAAAACCGGCAGCAGCCCGGCGTCCCAGCCCAGCAGGCGCAGGCTGATCCAGGTACCAAGCCCGGTGCCGAACCAGGCAAGAAGGTGCAGCAGGCCGGCCAGCAGCAGCCGGCGCGGGTCACGGTACAGCCGGGCCAGCTCCGTTTGCACGCGGTCCAGGCCCCCCTGCCCGCGGAACCACTCGCCCAGCAGCCGCCCGCCCAGCCCGCGCAAGGTC
>CALMAB010000358.1 GCA_937858325.1 uncultured Acetobacteraceae bacterium | reverse complement strand
ACCGAGCGTGAGATCCCGGTCATCGTGATTTCGGCGGCGGGCGGGGCGCGCTTGAACGCCTCGACCTGCGCCGGCGTGCCCAGCAGGCCCACGTCGTCCAGGCCGAGCTGGGCGATCCTGACCTCGCCGCCCCCATGGATGATCTGGTTGTAAAGCGGCGCGATGTAGCGCTCACCCTTTTCCTCACGCCCGCCCGCCCCGAAATAGGCGGCGTACGCCTCGGCGTAGAGCGCGGCGGAGCGGAACCAGTACAGGCCCACGGTGGCGTGCGGCGAGATGCGGGCCTTTTCGCGCAGTTCCAGCACCCGCCCGTCCTCGCCGAGGCGCGCGAACGACCAGCCTTCGCCCTCGCCGGGAAAGCAGGGCACCCAGCCGTCGCACCCGTCCGGCACCAGCAACGGGCGGACCAAATCCGGACGGACAAAGGTGTCGATGTTGAACACGGCGAAGGGCTGGCCCGGCTCGGCCGCTTCCGCCAGCATCAGCGCCGTCGTCGCCTGCCCATCGGTCGGCGCGTCGAGTTCCAGCAATTGGTCAACCGCGATGCCGAGCCGCGCACACCGCTCCCGAATGAACCCGGCTGACCCGTCGGCCCGGCGCACGGCAAAGGAGAAGCGCCACCCGGCCTCCTTGAAGCCCCCCAGCGCCGCCATGGACCAGTCGAACAACGGCAGCCCAAGCGCCTCGATCCGGTACTTCGGCTGCGTGTAGCCCGCGCGGGCAAAGCGCGAGCCGAAGCCGGCCATGGTGACGGCGACTACTCCTGACACTGCCCGTCCTTCACCAACCGGTCCCGCTCGCAAATGCGGTCAAGCGTTTCCAGCGAGTTCTCGATGAACTCCCGCGGGCGGACTGAGCGGTCGTCGATGTAGAAGCCGTTGTCGCCGGGCCAGGGCTTGGCGACGTGGACCTCGTGGAACGGCACCTGGTGGCGCTGCAGCCAGTCAATCAGCACCGGCAGGACATGGGCGTTGATCTCGCCGGGGTTGCCGTCGTGGGTGCGCATCCCGCGGGCCGACTGGATCACGATGCGCCACCCTTCGGCCGCCATGCTTTGCAGCCGGGCCAGCAGCAGCGGCTCCGGCTGCAGGTCCCGGTAGCTTTGGCCCGGCCCCTTGATGGGGCACAGCGTCCCATCCAGGTCCACGACCAGCACCTTGGTTCCGGCGATCATCGGGCGGCCTCCAGATCTTGGATGAGTTGGCAGGCGATCAGCGCGAACCCGGCCAGCTTGCGGGGGTGGTCCATGTGCAGCGGCAGCATCGACATGAACAAGGACAGCTCATAGGCGCGGACCACGAACAGCGGGTACTCGTCCTCGATCCGCTCCTTGAGGATGTCCCGGCCCCACGGGGGCGGGCCGCCGTTGTCGAGCGTCAGCTGCAGCGCAAGGCTCTCGTCCAGCGCGCAGTCGAACAGGTCGTTGTTGACGAAGTCGTAGCCGCCCATGGCCGAGTGGCTGAACTTGGCCAGGTCATACAGCGGGTGCATCCAGGCCTCGTCCAGCGTGCGGGCGCCGCGGGGGTCGATCAAGCGGAACATGCCGATGCGCCGGTCGAACAGGATGTTGGAAAAGCAGGGGTCGCCGTGCCCGATGGCCAGCGCGGAGGACGGGTCGCGCCGGATGGCCTCCCGCACCAGCGCGTCGGCCCGGCCCTGCATGGCGCGCAGCCCGCCGAGCGGGCCGGACGCTTCCAGCACCCGGTCGAGCTGGCGGCCGGTGTCGCTCGCCAGGCATTCCGCCAGGCGCTCGTTCATCTTGCCCAGGATGTCGCGGGCGGCCTGCTCCCGCACGGCGGCGGCGCCGACCTCCTCCGTGGGGCGCGCGGCGATGAAGTCGAAGAACCGGTCCACCAGGGTCGCGAAGGACCGCTCGTCAAAGGCGAAGTGGATGAACTGCAGCGCGGCGTCGGGGACGTTGAGGCGCTCCATCGAGTAGCCGGCGCGCTCCTCGTCCTCCCGGAAGTCGAAGGTGGGCAGCAGGAAGGTCTTCAGCCGCTCCGGCACCACGTGGAAGAAGCCGTATTCCCGCGCCATCTTGACCCGGTCGGTGGAGGTCTTGCGGAACACCGCGCCGACCCGCGCCGTGGTGTTGAAGTGCCGGGCCTCCGTCGCGTCGCCCATGAAGGCCAGGAACGCTTCCGGGCGGCGCAGATCGACGAAGCCGAAGTGGTCGAGCATGGTCGGGTGCTCGGTGGCGAGGCCGATGGCCAGCTCGCGCAGGTTGGCCGGGCCACGGGCGCGGAGCAGGGCGATGGCGTCGGGCGCGGTGAGCAGCGCGGCTGCGTCGTCGTCGAACACCGGGGCGAGCAGCATGGATTGCAGGATGTAGCGGCCCTTGTCGATGGCCGCGGGCAGGCCGCCGGGCCGGGCCGGCATCAGGAAGGACGGCAGGCGCAGAAAGGTGTGGTTCGGCTGGCTGTCCTCGATCAGCTCGGCCAGGTGGTGCGCGTCGCGCTCATCGACCAGGTGGAACAGGTCCGTGGCGCCGCCCTCCACGCAGGAGCGCCGGACCTCCTCGCCCAGGGACAGGCGCTTGCGCAGGATGCCAGAGAAGCGCGTGGCGCCGATGATGGCGTTGATGTCGGAGGGCGGCGTGCGCCGGTCGTCGTAGATAACGGTGACGGAGCGGTTCATGGAGTCGGGCGGTTCATGGGGTTGGGCGGTTCATAGCGTCTTGGCGGTCACGCGCAGGTGCAGGCGCCGGGTCCGCCGGGCCGAGAAGGACGGCGCAAAGGCGCGGATGCTGCGCAGCGGGGCGCGGATGCGCGAAAGGTAGAGGGCGGTGGCCGCCGCCCAAAGCGGGAGAAGGGTGAGCAGGCAGGCGAACATATACAGGCTGACGACCTGGGGCGTCGTCCCGTCCGTGGCCTGGGGAAACAGCGTGCGGGCGAACAGCGAGGGCAGTGGGCCGGGGCCGCTCACCTGCTGCGCGAGCAGCACCAACATGCCGCTCTCGATCACCCAGATGGCGGCGGACAGGAACAGCAGGAGCAGGAAGTTGCCCCGAAGGCGCTCCCGCGCGCTGCCGAGCGCGAGCCGTGACGCATCGACGAGGCGGAGCACCCGGCGCGCGCGCAGGGCGGAGTGGTTCTGCAGGATGTAGGCTTGCAGCGCGTGCAGGCAGCCGGGCGCCACGAGCACGACGAACAGGCCGAGCACCGTCGCCAGGCCGAGCAGGCCCGCGATGGGCACCGCGTTGGGCGCGATCCGCCCGGCAAATCCGGCCACCACCGCCAACGCCAGCAGGAGCACGAGCGCGTCCAGCATCCGGTCCAGCAGCACGATCAGCAGCGAGCCGCCCGGGTTGCGGGACAGCCAGGCCAACTGCTGCCAGCGGTAGAGTTCGCCGAGCTTGAACGGGACGACGAAGGACACGGGCGCCGTGTGGAAGTGCAGGAGCACCACGGTCCGGACGTGCAGGTTGAGCGCCGGCGCCGCCAGCAGGGCCAGCCGTGCGGCGCGCAGCACGTGCGCGGCGCCGTAAAGCACCGTCGCCGCGAG
>CALMAB010000357.1 GCA_937858325.1 uncultured Acetobacteraceae bacterium | reverse complement strand
CTGCCGCCGGGGTGGCTGAGCACGCGCGGCAGCCGGATCGTGGACGCCGAAGGCAGCGTGGTCCGCATCGCCTCCATCGGCTGGTATGGCACGGACGGGCCGGCCGGCTACGCCCTGCAGGGCTTATGGGCGGTCAGCTACCGCGACATCTGCGACAGCATCGTGGCCGCCGGGTTCAACACCGTCCGCATCCCCTGGTCGGACGTGAACCTGGACGCGCGGCCGCGGAACGTCCGGGACAGCGGCACCATCGACTTCAAGGCCAACCGCGAGCTTGCCGGCCTGACCACGTGGGAGATCTTCAAGCAGATCGTGGACCACGCCGGGCGGATCGGCCTCAAGGTGGTCTTCGACCACCACACGAACGACGGCGGCGGCGGCCAGCAGCCGAACGGGCTGTGGTTCGACCAGGGGCCGGGTTCGGACGGCACGGACGGCGCCGGGCACCGCGGCACGGTGACGGCGGCAACGTTCAAGGCGAACTGGCTGCGCTTCGCGCGGCAGTACGCCGGCAACCCCACCGTGATCGGCTTCGACCTTCACAACGAGCCGCATGGCGGCAACTGGGGGGAGGGCGGGCCAAAGGACATCTGGGCCATGTTCACGGAGGTGGGCAACGCCATCGGGGCGGTGAACCCCGACGTGCTGATCATCTGTGAGGGCTTGCAGAACTACCGCGGCGACGCGCCCGAAGGCGACCTGCGCCCCGTCGTGACCAAGCCCGTGGTGCTGCGCGTGCCGAACAAGGTGGTGTATTCCGTGCACTCCTACCCCCAGGAAATCAGCGACGTTTCACCGGACAGCGGCCCAGCGGCCGTGAAGCGCTACGAGGCGGGCTGGGGCTTCGTCGCCCGCCAGGACCTGGCGCCGGTCTGGGTCGGCGAACTCGGCGCCAGCAACCCCGGCCCGGGCGGCAGCGCCCATGCCTGGGCGACGACCTTGGTGGACTACATGAACGGCTTCGAGCCGCCGCTGTCCGGCTCCTGGTGGAACATCGGCACCGAGGACCCCGGCGCCAACCCGAACGGCCTGCAGACGGCCTGGGGCGTCGGCCATTACCGTCCGGAGCAGCTCCACATCACCGACAGGCTGCTGTTCCGCCCCTGACCGGTGCCCACCCGCCCGAGCGGGACGCTCAGGCGGGCGCCGGCTCTCTCGCCTGGGTGTCAGAGAGGGGCCGGCACGTTGACCGTGATGTGCTGGGTCGATGCGGACACCAGCGTCGCCGCCGCGCCGGCGACGGCCGTGCTGCCGACCGAGGCGCGGTCGATATACAGGTTTCGGTCCGCGCCCGCGGACCCGCCGTAGGCGTCGTTGAGGAAGGAAACGGCCACGTCATGGGTCCCGGGCGTCAGCGCCCCATCGAACGCGAACACCTGCGTGGCCCCGCCCCCGTGCAGCGCGGTCACGGATTGCGGCGCGCCGATGGTCGTGCCGTCGATGGCGACCGAGAACTGCGCGTCACCCTTCCAGGCGTCCTCCGAAAGGCTGAGGTCGAGCGTGCTGGTTTTGCCGGCCGGCGTGCCGCCCGGCGGCGATGACGCCGCGGAGGTCGAGGCCGTGTTGGGGTTGCGCGAGTAGGCGCGGACGTAATCGACCTGCATCTGGCCGGTTTCCCCAGCGGTCGGGGCACCGGCCCAGGTGTTCCCCGCGCCGACAACGCTGGTCAGCAGCATGAACATCGGCTTGTTCATGTCCGCCGGGGTGTTTTGCTGCGCGACCTGCTTGCCGTCGAAGAACCAGGTGAGCTTGTCCGGCTCCCAATCGACGCCGTAGGTGTGGAAGCCTTGGGAAGCGTCCGGGATGTCGGTCCAGTGCGGCGTCGTGCCGCCGCCGGAGTGGGACGTCAGCACCAGCGTGTCGGGATTGCTGCCGAGCACCTCGGCAACGTCGAGTTCGGGCGGCCAGGAGCCGTCGGCCGGCAGCAGCCCGCACGCGGTCACCACGCAGGCCGCGTTCGTGAGCTTGGCGCGCGTTTCGAAATACCCGTAGGTCTGCGTGAAGGAACGGTCGGACTGCAATTGCCCGGTGATGAACGGCTTGCTGACCACGCCCTTGACATCGGCCGGCGTCGGCTTGATCGCCATGGAGAGCACGCCGTTGCCGACCGAGAAGGGGTTCGCGTCGGAGGCCGAGGTGGGTCCCCAAAGCGGGTTCACCTGGTAGGAGCTCAGGGTGTCGTCCGTGGACCCGTTCGGGCTGTAGGAGAACGTGGGCGACCAGGTGCCGCCCGAGCCGTTGTTCAGGGACAGCGAGTCGAACTCGTCGTCAAACGTCAAGGTGGAGCTTGCGGGCGCAGCCATGACAACCCTCCGGTTCAATCCGATTGCCCGAGATCCCAATGATCGCGGGTGGGGCGGTATCACCTTCGGGCAGCAACCTGCACAATCCCTTGGCACGCTCATGGGCAGTGGTTTTCAGCTTCTAGGATAAATTCAGCAATTCTGACCTTGCGAATCCGACATGGCTAGGAAGCTATGCACAAACATCGTTTGAGCATGGCAAGAACGGCTGTAGATGAACTACGAGCCGTCTAGAGCTGAATTTCACAATTAGTCGAGTGCCATACCTAACTTCCTGACTTATTATTGTCCGGCAGCGCGTAATGTTTGGTTGCGCAATCGTACATCTGTATAACCTCGGCCGGCGACGTCGCCATGGGTTGATGGGCGACAAGGGTGAGCAGCGGGCTGATCGCCATGGCGACCAGGGCGGTGTTCTGGGCGGCGACCGGCGGTCGCGGTGACAGAGCCGCCTTGCTTTGCAGCCTGGCCTGTTCGGAGCAGGCCGTCTCGGCGTTCGGGACCCGAACGGCCCGGCGCTGCCTCACCTTGCACGTGGGCGATGGATGCTCGGCTATGAGGGGCGTGCTGGACCGCCGGGCGCTGCAAGCCTACATCCGGCAGTTCTCGCCGACCACGCCGTGGAACGGCGTCCAAACCTCCGTGTGTCCCAGCAGAGGCACGCCGATGTAGCCGCGCACGCGCAGGCGGCGCTGCTCATCGAGCCGCATGGTCGCGCGGTAAACCTTGCCGTTCCGGGGGTCGGTGATCCGGATGTTCCAACCCTGCTCCCCGTCCGGCACGCCTTCGCGTATGATGGTGAGGCCGCACTGGCTATGGCCCTCGTTGTCGGTCGGCAGGGGATCGTCGGGGTGGTCGAGGGTGATGCCGACGATGCGCCCGCACAGCAGGCTGCCGCAGGGTTCAATGGCGATCACCGCCTCCTTGTCCTGCGTCAGCCAGCGGCCGACCGGGCCGTCCCGCTCGCCCGCCCAGCCGGGCCAGGCGGGCAGCAGCAGGAACAACGCCGCGAGGCAGGCAAGACCCAGGCGCTGCAACTGCTTGGGGATGCCGCACGCCATGGCGCGGGGAAGCCGATCCGTGCCCAAGCTAGGCCGTGGCCGCGGTTGCGTCCTTGGCCGCAGTTGCGTCCGTCACTGCGATGTTGACCATCATCTCGTCGCCCAGGCGCTCCAGGATCTCCCGCAACTCGGCGGCTTCAACGCCGTCGGGCACGCGCAGCAGGGCCACGGCCTGGAACATCTGCTCCGCCGAGAAGGCGCCGCTCGTGACCTTGGTGGTCAGTTCCTCGATGTTGACCCGGCGCTCGGCGAGCACCCGGGCAATGTCGCGGATGATGCCGGGCCGGTCATGGCCGATGAGGTCCAACTGGAACATTGTATGGGCCTGCGGCGTTGCTTCAGGGTCAGCCCGTTGCACCGTCAGGCGAAAATGGCCCTCCTCAAGCTTCCCCAACTCGGTCGTGAGCGCTTCAACCTGCGCGTCGGGCACGCTGACCAGCAGGATGCCCGCGAACTGCCCGGCCAGCCGCGCCATCTCGCTGTCCAGCCAGCTTCCGCCGCAACCGGCCAGCGCCTTGGACAAGCTGCTCACCAGCCCCGGCCGATCCGGTCCAACCAACGTCAGCACGAGCAACGCCATGGCAGCTTCCTTCAAGGTTCGGCCGCCCGCGTCCCCAATGCTGCGCGGCCCGGCAAAGCCCAACATACCCCGCCACAAGAACGGCGGCGAGAGCGGCCGGCACGCCGAAACGCTTCGCGTTTGCGGCTGTGGTCGAGGCCCAGGGTGCCTGATGCGGGGGAGGGAGAACACCGATGAAGCCGCTGCGGGCGGGGTGGCCG
>CALMAB010000356.1:1586-4666 GCA_937858325.1 uncultured Acetobacteraceae bacterium | reverse complement strand
GGCCCTGCGCGCCCGCGCGCCACATCGTGTTTGACGCCAGCCGCCGCCCGGGCGCAAAGAAGGCACGGCGCCTGGACCAGCCGGGCGCCGGGGACCGGAGTGTGCGATTGAGCGATCTGGCACGGCAGGGCGGCTTGAGACCCAGGGCCGCCGCGCGCGCAGCGAAGACGGTGGCGCCGCAGTTCCAGCCGACAGGACAAAGCATCGAGCGGCTGTGCGTGGAGCATGGGCTGAAGATGACCGGGCAGCGCCGGGTGATCGCCCGCGTGCTGTCGGAGGCCGAGGATCATCCCGATGTCGAGGAGTTGTATCGCCGCGCCGTGCAGCTCGACTCCCACATCTCGATTGCTACGGTTTACCGCACGGTGCGGTTGTTCGAGGAAAAGGGCATCCTGCACCGCCGCGACTTCGGCAGCGGGCGGTCGCGCTACGAGCCGACCGACCATGGCCAGCACCACCATTTGATCGACGTGGAAACCGGCCACGTCCTGGAATTCAAGAGCGCGGAGCACGAGAAGCTGATCCGCTCGATTGCGGAACAGCTCGGGTTCGACCTCATCTCGATGCGGCTGGAGCTGTTCGGCAAGAAGCGCGCGCCCTGACGCGGCATTCGGGGAGAAACCCCGATGCTTGATCTGACCGTGCGCCGTGCCGCCATCCTTGACGGCACGGCGCTGCGCCGGTGCGACATCGGCATCGCGGCGGGGCGGATCGCAGCCATCGCGCCTGCGCTGCCCGGCGACGGCCCGGAGATCGACGCCGAGCACTGCCTCGTCATACCCGGCCTGATCGAGACGCACCTCCACCTCGACAAGACCTGCATCCTGGACCGCTGCCGCGCGGAGGAAGGCACGCTGGCCGAAGCGGTGCGGGAAACCGCCGCGGCCAAGCGGGGCTTCACCGCGGAGGACGTTTACGCCCGCGGGCGCCGGACCCTGGAACGCTGCATTGCCCACGGCACCATGCACGTCCGCACCCATGTCGAGCTGGACCCGGTCGTCGGCACTGCCGGTTTTGACGGCGTGCGCCAGTTGGCGCGGGACTACGCCTGGGCGGTCGATATGGAGCTTTGCGCCTTCCCGCAGGAAGGCCTGCTGAACAACCCGGGCACGGAGGCGCTGCTGGTGGGGGCGCTGCGCCAGGGGGCAACGGTGCTGGGCGCCGCGCCCTACACCGACAGCGACCCGCGCGGGCAGATCGACCGCATCTTCGCGCTCGCCCGGGAGTTCGACGTCGATATCGACATGCACCTCGACCTTGCCGAGACCACGGATGGCATGCAGGTCGAGTATGTCTGCCGCAAGACGGAGGAGTACGGCTGGGGCGGCCGGGTCGCGGTGGGCCACGCGACGCAGCTTTCGCTGGTGCCGCGGGCGCGCTACGACACCATCGCGGCGCAACTGGCTCGCGCCGGGGTGGCGGTCACGATCTTGCCGGCCACCGACCTGTACCTGATGGGCCGCAGCCACGACCACGCCGTGCCGCGCGGCGTGGTGCCGGCGGAGCCGCTGCGGCGCGCTGGCGTCACGTGCTCGCTCGCGACCAACAACGTGCTGAACCCGTTCACGCCTTACGGCGACGGGTCGCTGATCCGGATCGCCAACCTGTATGCCAACGTGTGCCACGTCGCGCGGCCGGCGGAGCTGGCGGGGTGCCTCGACATGATCACGGGGTCGGCGGCGCGACTGATGCGGCTGCCGGGCTACGGCATCGCTGTGGGCCATGCGGCCGACCTGGTGGCGATTGACGCAGCAAACCCGGCCGATGCCGTCGCCACGGTCGCGCAGCCGCTTTGGGGCTTGAAGAAGGGCCGGCGCAGCTTCGCGCGGCCCCGGGCGCTCCTGCACCGGCCGTAGCCGTATCCGCGCGTCCGCAGGTGCAAAAACCCGCAAGCTCCCCAAGTGCCCGGCCATCCTGCTTTCACCCTGACAGGAATGGCGCATGGGTTCGCACGTCTTGCTTTGGCTGACGACGCTCGTCATGACGGGTGGCGGCTTGTTCATCCTCCTGACCGGCAAGCGGCGCACGCCGTCGGAGGAGTTGCACACGGTGCTGCACGGCATCGTGCCGCTGATCGCGGCCTGTTCCTACTTCGCGATGGCCACCGGCCAAGGCGCGATCACCCTGGGCGCGGATGCGGCTGGGGCCGGCACCGGACGTATCTTCTACTTTGCCCGGTACATCGACTGGACCTTCACCACGCCGCTGCTCCTGGTGACGCTGTGCATGACCGCCATGCACGCCGGGGAGAAGCGGGCCGGGGCGTTTGCCGGGATCGTGCTGGCTGACCTCATGATGATCGCGACGGCGTTCTTCTTCGGGGCGTCGGAGGTCGCCTGGATCAAGTGGACCTGGTTCCTCATCTCCTGCGTGGCCTTCCTGGGCGTGTACTACGTCCTCTGGGTGTCCAACATGCAGGCCAACGCGCTGGAGCGGGACGACGTGCGGGCGAACTACCGCCGGGACGCCGCCATCCTGTCGGTGCTGTGGCTGATCTACCCGCTCATCCTGGCCGTGGCGCCCGACGGCCTCCAATGGATCGGCGACACCGCCAGCGTGCTGCTCATCGGCATCCTCGACGTGGCCTCCAAGGTCGTTTACGGGCTGATGACCGTGGTGTCGGACTCCAAGACGACCGAGCGCGACCTGGCGGAGGGCGGCCGCCCGGCGCCGCTGCGCAAGGCTGCCTGACCCCGGCCGAAAAGTGGGCCGTCAGCCCTGCAGCGCGCGGACCATGGTGCTGCCGAGCGCCGCCGGGCTTTCGGCGACATGGATGCCGGCGCTGCGCATCGCCTCGAATTTGGCCTCCGCCGTGTCCTTGCCGCCGCTGATCACCGCGCCGGCATGGCCCATGCGGCGGCCCGGCGGCGCGGTGGCGCCGGCGATGAAGCCGACCACGGGCTTCTTGGCGCCGCTGCGGGCGATGAACTCGGCGGCGTCGATCTCGCTCTGGCCGCCGATCTCGCCGATCATGATGATGCTTTCCGTTTCGGGATCGCCCAGGAACAGCTCCAGGACCTCGATGAAGTCGGTGCCCTTCACCGGGTCCCCGCCGATGCCGACGCAGGTGCTCTGCCCCA
>CALMAB010000356.1:0-1486 GCA_937858325.1 uncultured Acetobacteraceae bacterium | reverse complement strand
GCGTCAACGAGAACGGCCATTATGCAGCCTCCTTCACGGCGCGGACCACCTTCTCGGCGGCGTCGGCCAGGTTGTCGGCGCTGACGATGGGCAGGCCGGACTTCGCCAGGATCTCCTTGCCGAGATCGACGTTGGTGCCTTCCAGCCGCACCACCAGGGGCACGCCGAGGCTCACTTCCCGCGCGGCGGCGATCACGCCCTCCGCGATCACGTCGCAGCGCATGATGCCGCCGAAGATGTTGACCAGGATGCCCTCCACGTGCGGGTCGGACAGGATGATCTTGAACGCCGCCGTCACCCGCTCCTTGGTGGCACCGCCGCCCACGTCCAGGAAGTTGGCGGGGCTGCCGCCATACAGCTTGATGATGTCCATGGTCGCCATCGCCAGGCCCGCGCCGTTGACCATGCAGCCGATGGTGCCGTCGAGCGCGATGTAGTTCAGGCTGTACTTGGCGGCTTCCAGCTCCTTGGGGTCCTCCTCCGCCTCGTCCCGCAGCTTTTCCAGGTCCGGCTGGCGGTACAGCGCGTTGTCGTCGAAGCTCACCTTGGCATCCAGCGCGATGATGTCCCCGGCCCCCGTCACCACCAGCGGGTTGACCTCCACGATGGCGCAATCCAGGTCGGTGAAGGCGCGATACATCGCCGTGACGAACTTGACGAAGGACGCGACCTGCTTGCCTTCCAGCCCCAGGCCGAAGGCGAGCTGGCGGGCGTGGTGCGGGAAGATGCCGGCCGCCGGGTCCACGGCGACGCGCATGATCTTCTCCGGTTCCGTTTCCGCCACCTGCTCGATCTCCATGCCGCCCTCCGTCGAGGCGACGACCGTGATGCGCGAGGTTTCCCGGTCCACCAGCAGCGAAAGGTACAGCTCCCGCTTGATGTCGCACCCGGCCTCCACGTACACGCGGCTGACCCGGCGGCCGGCGGGGCCGGTCTGCTTGGTGACCAGGGTGTGGCCGATCATCGCCGACGCGGCTTCCAAGGCTTCCGCGGCGGATTTGGCCAGGCGCACGCCGCCCTTTCCCGCCGGGTCGTGCGCGAAGTGCCCGGCGCCGCGCCCGCCCGCATGGATCTGCGACTTCACGACGAAAACCGGGCCGGGCAGCTTCTCGGTCGCGAGCGCGGCCTCTTCCGGCGTCCAGGCGACGAAGCCCGGCAGCACCGCCACGCCGTAGCCGCGCAGCAGCTCCTTCGCCTGGTATTCATGGATGTTCATTCGGCCTCTCCGCTCGCCGGGGGTGCATGTCCTGTTCTTTGTGGCATACAGCCATTCGCCCGGACTCGACTAGCCCGCATGGAAAGGTCAGCGGCGCGAGGCAGGATCGCCCGGAAGCCCGCGGAGGAACCGCCCCACGGCGGCGTTGAACGCGCGGGGCTGCTCCAGGTGGGCAAGGTGCCCGGCGCCGTCCAGCACGACATACTGCGCGCCGGGGATGCGGGCGGCCATGCGCTCCATGCCGCGCGCCGGCGCGTCGGTGTCCAGCGT
>CALMAB010000355.1 GCA_937858325.1 uncultured Acetobacteraceae bacterium | reverse complement strand
CGCAGTTCGCGCTGACGCCCGGCATGTCGCAGGAGGCGATGCAGCGGATCGCGCACCAGATGGGGTTGGACCAGCCCTTGCCGGCGCAGTACTGGCAATGGCTGCGCCGCCTGCTCGTCGGCGACTGGGGCCGGTCATACCGCGACAGCCAGCCGGTGCTGTGGGTGATCGGCTCGCATTTGGGGGCGACCTTGGAGCTGATGGCCAGCTCCACCCTGCTCGCGGTGGTCCTCGGCACTTGGGTCGGCGTGCTGGGCGCGATCCGGCGCTATTCCTTTGCCGACTACGCCGCGACGGTCGGCGCGATGGTCGCGCTGTCCATCCCGACCTTCTGGTTCGGGCTGGTGATGATCTACGTGTTTTCCGTGCGCCTCGCCTGGCTGCCCGCCGGCAACATCGCGACGGCGGGCGACGGCTCCTTGCTCGACTACGCGCGCCACCTGATCCAGCCCTGCGTTGTCCTGGCCCTCGTCACCGTCGCGACCTGGAGCCGCTACATGCGGGCGTCCATGCTTGAGGTCATCAACCAGGATTACGTCCGCACCGCCCGCGCCAAGGGGTTGCGCCGGGTGCAGGTGCTGCTGCACCACAGCCTGCGCAACGCGCTGCTGCCGATGATCACGGTGGGCGGGGTACAGGTGCCGATCCTGCTGAGCGGGGCGCTGGTGACGGAAACCGTGTTCACCTGGCCCGGCATGGGCCGCCTGTTCCTCGACAGCCTGGGCTACCGGGATTATCCGGTGGTCATGGGCCTGCTGATCTTCTCGGCCATCCTGGTTCTCGCCGGCAACCTCCTTGCCGACCTGCTGTATGTCGTCGCCGACCCGCGGATACGCCTCACGTGAGCGGCGCCGTCGCCGACATCCCGGCCGCGTCCTTTCCGCCGGTCCGTTCCACCCGGGCGACCCAACGCTTCCTGCGGCACCGGCTGGCGGTGGCGGGGGTGGTCGTCGTGGCGCTGCTGATCGCCGCCTGCGCCATCGGGCCGATGCTCAGTCCCTACGGCCCGCTCACCATCGACCTGCGCCGCCGCTTCCAGGCGCCGCTCGCCGGGCCGCACTGGCTGGGCAGCGACCAGTTGGGGCGCGACCTGCTGGTGCGGCTGCTGATGGCCGGGCGCATCTCGCTGACCGTGGGCTTCGTCGCCATGGGCATCAGCACCGCGGTCGGCGTCGTCGTGGGCCTGCTCGCCGGCTTCTACCGCGGCTGGATCGGCACGGCGCTGATGCGGCTGGTGGACGCCGTGCTGTGCTTCCCGTCCATCTTCCTGCTGCTGACGCTGGCCGCCCTGGTCAGCCCGAGCCTCGCCACCATCACCCTCATCATCGCGCTGACCGCGTGGATGGAGGTGGCGCGCGTGGTGCAGGGCCAGGTGATCGCGCTGCGCGAGCGCGACTTTGCCGTGGCGGCGGAGGCCATCGGTGCCAGCGACGGATACATCATGCTGCGGGAGCTGCTGCCCAACATCATGGCGCCGATCATCGTGGCGGCGACCCTCAACGTCGCCCGCGCCATCCTCATGGAGTCCTACATCAGCTACCTCGGCTACGGCATCCAGCCGCCGGCCGCGAGCTGGGGCAACATGCTGAACAACGCGCAGGAGTACCTGGAAAGCGCCCCCTGGCTGGCGCTGCTGCCCGGCGCCGTCATCACGCTCGCCGTCACCAGCTTCAACTTCATCGGCGACGGCCTGCGCGACGCGCTGGACCCGCGAGGGGATTGCGCGGCATGACGCCATCCAGCGAAACCGGCGACCTGCTCCGGGTGGACGGCCTGACCGTGCGCTTCGGCGCCGTGCCGGCCATCGAGGACGTGTCCTTCGCCCTGCGTCCCGGCGAAACGCTGGCCATCGTGGGCGAGTCGAGTTCCGGCAAGAGCGTCACCGCCCTCGCACTGATGCGGCTGCTGGACCCGCGGACCTGCACCGTCGCCGGCCGGGCGCTGCTGCGCGGCCCTGATGGGCAGCAAACCGACCTGCTGGCTTTGCCGGAGCGGGCAATGGCCGACCTGCGCGGCCGGGCGCTGGGCATGATCTTTCAGGAGCCGATGGCCTCGCTCAACCCCGTGCACACGGTGGGCCGCCAGATCAGCGAGGGGCTGGTCCGCCACGAACGCCTGTCCCGCCGCGCCGCCGCCGCGCGGGCCGTGGACCTGCTCGCGGAGGTCGGCATCCCGGAGCCGGCGCGGCGCGCCTCCGCCTTTCCCCACCAATTGTCCGGCGGCATGAGGCAGCGGGCGATGGTCGCCATCGCGCTCGCCTGCCGCCCCCGCATCCTGATCGCGGACGAGCCGACCACGGCGCTCGACGTGACCATCCAGGCGCAGATCCTCGACCTGCTGCGCCGGCTCCAGCAGGAGACCGGCATGGCGGTGGTGTTCATCACCCACAACCTCGGCGTGGTGGCGGAGATCGCCGACCGCGTGGTGGTGATGTATGCCGGCCAGGTGGTGGAGGACGCGCCGGTGGCGGCGCTGCTGGAGCGCCCGGCGATGCCGTACACCGCCGGGCTGATGCGCTCCGTGCCGCGGCTCGACGCCGCGTTGCACACCGGGCGGCGCTTGGCGGCCATCCCCGGCAACGTGCCCGACCCGCGGCATCGCCCGGCGGGCTGCACCTTTCACCCGCGCTGCGGCCACGCCCAGCCCGATCCCTGCCTGCGCGCCCGGCCCGCGCTGGAATGGGCGGCGCCGGGCCACCGGGTGCGCTGCGCCCGCTGGCAGGAGGTCGCGGCGTGACGGAGCCGCTCGTCCGGGTGCGCGGCCTCAGCAAATGGTACCCGTTGCCGCGCCGCGGCCTGTTCCGCCCGCGCGAGCAGCTTCGCGCGCTGGATGGCGTGTCC
>CALMAB010000354.1 GCA_937858325.1 uncultured Acetobacteraceae bacterium | reverse complement strand
GTAGACGATGGAGCAGCCGGACACATACAACGCCCCGAACCCGGCCGCCGCGGCGGCCCCGGCGCCTGCGGAGGACGCGCCGGCGTTGAGGCCGTGCCGCCAAGGGTTGTGCGTGATCCCGGTCAGCGAGCTGCGGCTCACGCCGCTCCAGCCGAACTCCGAAACCGTGGTCTTGCCGACGACGATGGCGCCGGCCGCCTGCAGCCGGGCGACGAACGGCGCGTCGCCGGGTTCGGGCTGCGCTTCGGTGGTCCGGGACCCCTGCCGCGTCGGCATTCCCGCGACCGCGGCCAGGTCCTTGATCGTCACCGGCAACCCGTGCAGCGGCCCGAGCGGCCCGGACCCCATCAGCGCCGCCTCCGCCGCCCGCGCGCCGTCCATCGCGCGCCCAGCATCGAGATGGGCAAAGGCGTTGACCGCAGGCTCCAGCCGCGCGATCCGGTCGAGCACGGCCGTCATCAGCTCGACCGGCGAGAGCCGCCTGGCCCGGATCATCGGCGCCAGATCGGAGGCGGGCAGGGTGGCGATGTCGGTCCCGGTCATCACCCACCCCCTGCCGTCAGCCGAAGGTGCGACGATAGGTCTTGGCCATCACCTCGTCCAGCGGGGTGCCCGGCTCGAAATCCGCCATGCCGTCCGGGCGGGTCAGCCCGGGGAGCTGGCGCGCGCATTCGGAGGGCGCCCCCAGCACCTGGGTGATCGGATACAGCGCCGACCAGGCCGGGACGCCCGCGTAATCCTCCTCCTCGTCGTCCACGTGCTTGTCGCGGATCTTGCTGGACGCGGTCTCGATCTCCATGCCCATCATCGCCGTCGCCTTGAACTCCTGCGGCGTCGGCGGGCGGACCAGCTTCGAGCGGCCCGGGTAGATGCGGTCGATGAACGCGTCCATCAGCCGCAGCTTCTCCGCCGCGTCCTCGATCCGCCGGGCGCGGCCGTATACCATCGCCGCCCGGTAGTTGACCGAGTGGTGGAACCCCGAGCGCGCCATCACCAGCGCGTCCACGTGCGTCACGGTCAGGCACACGGGAACCTCCTGCGCCTGCGCGCGGAGCATCCGGCTGGCGGAGGAGCCGTGCCAGTACAGGTGGTCGCCTTCCCGCCAGAAGCTGGTCGGCGTGCAGTACGGCCGCCCGTCGATCACGTAGGCGATGTGGCAGACCAGCGCGGCGTCGAGGATCGCATACACCGTGTCCTTGTCGTAGCGGCCGCGGTCCGGGGTGCGCTTGACGCGGTTCACCGGGCTGATCGGGAAGCTCGTCGCGTCCTCGGTCGTCGGGATGGTCGTGGTCGTCATCGTTGCTGGTACCCCGTGCAATGCGTTGCCGGCGACAGGATCGCCGCCATAAGGTCCAAGGGAAAGGACCAGTTCGATGGAAGCAGAGTGGACCAGTTATGGGCCACCGGCCCCGTAGGGCGCCCCCGCTGGGCATCGTCCTGGATGCCGGCCAGCCCGAGCCGCTGCACCGCCAGATCGGGCAGCAGCTCCGCCGGGCGATCCTGGAACGCCGGTTGGCGCCGGGCACGCGGCTGCCCTCGTCGCGGCTGATGGCGGCGGAGCTTGCCTGCGCCCGCGGCACCGTGCTGGCCGCGCTCGACCAGTTGATCGCGGAGGGCTACCTCCTGACGCGCACCGGGTCCGGCGTCTCGGTCGCGGCGGACTTGCCGGACGAGATGCTCGTGCCGCCTCCCGCCGGCGGCCCGCGGGACCGGCCGGGACCGACGTCGGCGGTCCTGCCGCGGCGCACCCTCGCCGTGCTGGCCCGGGACACGGCGCCCGTGCCCGATGGGGCGCCGCCCATCGCCTTCCCGATTGGGCAGCCGGACCGCACGGCCTTTCCGTTCCCGCTCTGGGCCAAGCTGCTGGAGCGGGAATGGCGCAAGCCGGCCTGGCCGGTGGCCGGCGCCGCGTATCCGTTCGGCCATCCCGGGCTGCGCGCGGCCATCGCGTCCTACCTCGGCGCGGCGCGCGGCTTCGCCTGCGATCCCCGCGCGGTCGTCGTGACCTCCGGCGTGCAGCAAGGCGTGTCGCTGTTCGCCCGCGTGGCGCTTGAGGCCGGCGACGCGGCGTGGATCGAGGAGCCGGGCTATCCCGGCATGGCCACCGGCTTGGCCGCCGCGCAGGTCCGCGCGGTCCCGGTCCCCATCGACGCGTCGGGCTTTTCCCCGGACGTGGCCTTGGCCGTGGCGCCGCGCGCCCGCATGGCCGTGGTCGCGCCCTCGCACCAGTTCCCGCTCGGCACGGTGCTGACGTTGCCGCGCCGGCTGGCGCTGCTGAGCTGGGCGGAGCGGACGGAGGGCTGGATCATCGAGGATGACTTCGACGGCGAGTACCGTTACTCGGGGCGCCCGCTCGCGCCGTTGCGGGCGCTGGACCGGAGCGGCCGGGTCGCTTATCTCGGCAGCTTCTCCAAGCTGCTGTTCCCGGCGCTCCGGCTGAGCTACCTCGTCCTGCCGTCCTCGCTCGTGGACGCGACCGAACGCATGGTAGCGGACTCCACTCCCGCCCCGCTGCTCGGCCAGGGCGCGCTGGCGCGGTTCATCGGGGACGGCCACCTTTCGGCGCACCTGCGTCGCACGCGGCTGTTGTATGCCGCCCGCCAGCAGGCGCTGATCGCCGCGGCGACCCGGCACCTTTCCGGGCTGCTCGACACTCCGCCGGACCCCGGCGGAATGCACTTGGTGGCCCGGCCGCACCGGGACCTCGGCGCCGGGTTCGACGACCGGGCCGGCGCCGCGGCGGCC
>CALMAB010000353.1 GCA_937858325.1 uncultured Acetobacteraceae bacterium | reverse complement strand
TGCGCCTGTTCCGGGACGCCACGGCCGCGGCTCCTTCGGGCGCCGGAGGGCGCGACCCCTTGCCGGCGGGCCGCGCGGCGCTGCGGCCCGCCATCGAGCTCGCCCTGCGCTTTTCCGCCGAGCAGGGCCTGCTGCCCCGGCCCCTTGGCATCGAGGAGGTGTGGGAAGGGCTGCCCCAGGAGGACGACCGATGATCATCGACTGCCACGGCCATTACACCACCGCGCCCGCGGCCCATGACGGGTGGCGCGACAAGCAGACGGCCGCCTTCAAGGCCGGCGGAAACATCGACCCGGCCTACCCCGACATCTCTGACGACGAGATCCGGCAAACGGTTGAGGACAACCAGCTCCGCCTGCTCCGCGAGCGCGGCGCCGACATGACGGTGTTCAGCCCGCGCGCGTCCACCATGGCCCACCACGTCGGCAACGAGGCCGTGAGCCAGGCCTGGACGCGCCGCTGCAACGACCTGATCAAGCGCGTGGTGGACCTGTTCCCCGAGTTCTTCGTGGGCGTGTGCCAGTTGCCGCAGTCGCCGGGCGTCCCGATTGCCCACGCAATTGCCGAGCTGGAACGCTGCGTGACCGGGTTGGGCTTCATCGGCTGCAACCTCAACCCCGACCCGTCCGGCGGCCACTGGGCCGGCCCGCCGCTGACCGACCGGGCCTGGTATCCCTTCTTCGAGGCGATGGTCGCGCTGGACGTGCCGGCGATGATCCACGTGTCCGGCTCCTGCAACGCCAACTTCCACGCCACCGGCGCCCATTACCTCAACGCCGACACCACCGCGTTCATGCAGTTCCTGCAGGGGGACCTGTTCAAGGATTTCCCAACGCTCCGGTTCATCATCCCGCACGGGGGCGGCGCGGTGCCCTACCATTGGGGCCGCTTTCGGGGCTTGGCCGACATGTTGCACCGCCCGCCGCTGTCCGAGCACGTCATGCGCAACGTCTTCTTCGACACCTGCGTGTACCACCAGCCCGGCATCGACCTGCTGTTCCGCGTGATCGACATCGACAACATCCTGTTCGGCTCGGAGATGGTGGGCGCGGTGCGCGGGATCGATCTGGAAACCGGCCACCCCTTCGACGACACGAAGCGGTATATCGACGCGCTGCCCATCCCGGAGGCGGACAAGCGCAAGGTGTTCGAGGGCAACGCGCGCCGGGTTTACCCGCGCCTCGACGCCATCTTGAAACAGCAGGGCCGTTGACGGGCGTAACGGCGTCCATTGCATTGCCAGCCTGGGGGTCGAACCGTATGCTTAACTATTCCTGATGTGAGCCGAGTCCCATGCCCTTCATCGCTCGCGCGGCGCTTGTCACCTGTGCTGCCGTGGGGGCGCTTGCCTGGGGGCGGCCCGCATCGGCGCAGGGCATATGCGGCGGAACGCATCGGGTGACTGCGCACGTTGACCTGCCGGCCGCGTTTGACGGTTCGCTTCCAAGCGTCTCGCAGGTTTGGGGGAAGGACAACGTGACGCCGATTGCGGGCGGCGTGAGGGTGGACTTCCCCGAAGGGTCGATCAATCCCGGCAACAAGGCTGCGCCGTCCGGGGGCGCCGGGTTCGAGCAGGAGGCCGCCCCTCGTGCCGAGAACCGCTGCCTGCACTACGAGGTGCGCTTCGCGCCCGGCTTCGACTTCGCCAAGGGCGGCAAGCTGCCGGGCTTGTACGGCGGGGAAGCGCCGCGCGGCTGCCTGCCGGAAGAGCAGTCCGTCGGCTTCTCCGCCCGGCTCATGTGGCGCGCGCAGGGCGCGGGGGAACTCTACCTCTACGCGCCGGCCCGCGACACGCGCTGCGGCGGCAGCATCGGCCGCGGCGCTTGGCGCTTCGTCCCCGGTTCCTGGACCAGCATCGACGAGGAAGTGACCGTCAACGCCCTCGGCAAGGCCAACGGCCTGATCCGCATCTGGGTGAACGGCCGCAAGGTGATCGAGCGCACCGACTTGGTCCTGCGCGACCAGCCCGGCATCGGCGTGGACGGCTTGCTGTTCTCCACCTTCTTTGGCGGCAGCGACCCGAGCTGGGCTTCGCCCAAGGCTCAGTCCGCGGAGTTCCGCCGCTTCGAGATCGGCAGCGGGCCGGGCGATCCCTGAACCAGCGCCATGAGGCCCGAGGCCGGCAGCTTGCGCTCGATGCCCCCCTCCGCGACGCCGACCGAGAAGGCGACGGACAGCACGAAGGTGCCGACGGCGATGGCCATGTAAACGTCCGAAAGCAGCCAGGACCGGCGGCCGGGCTGCCCGGCGCCGCGCACCTTCTGCCGGTTCCAGCCTTGGCGGTCCGGGTGGAAGAACATGTAGATCTTGATCGCGGCGCCGAGCACCTGGTGGACATAAAGGATCAGCGGGAACAGGGCATGGAAGCGGCCCGTGGTCACCCAGTAGATGCCGCAGATCACGAGGCGGGACAGCAACACCCAGGCGACGTAATAGGGAAGCGAGCTGCTCGACCACACCATGCAGGCGAACAGCATGGTGGTCACGCCGACCAAGGAGGTCCAGGGCGAGATGCGCTGGTCCCCGAGGCTGGTCCAGGTGAGCCACCCCCCCCGGCCCGGCCCGAGCCGGATGGCCCGGCCGTTGTTGCGGACCATGTTGCCATACCAGCGGACCATGAGGCTGATGCTGCTGCGCCACAGGCTGCGTCCGGGCAGCTCCTCCACGTTGAGCACCACCACGTCCGGGACGTAAAGCATCTTCCATCCATGCCGCAGCACGGCGAACCAGGTGCTCTTGTCATCCCCGGTCACCATCCGGATGTCGCCGAGGCGGCGGTGGCGGACCGTGTCGGCGGTGATCGCGTCGATGAACGCTGCCGAGGTCGCGATGTCGGCGCGGAAGGCGGAAAAGCGGCCGGTGAGCACCAGGACGCGCCCGGCCAGGCTCATGGAGCACATCAGGCTGTCGCGGTGCGCCAAGCGGAGGCGATACCATTCGCGCGTGACCGAATGGCCCTTGACCAAGGGAAGGTTGTCGGTGGTGACGGCGCCCACGTCGGGCCGGGCCATCAGCACGGCGCAGGTACGGGACAGCGAATGGGCGGTGAGGATCGTGTCGCCGTCCATCAGCACCAGCACGGAGCCGGGCAGCCAGGCGCGGCGGGCGATCTCGCGCAGGCCCGCGGCCATGGCGCTGCGCTTGCCGGTGCCGTCCTGCAACACGCAGTGCAGGGCCGTGCCGGGCGGCAGGTCAGGCCGGGCGTTGAACATCCACTCCAGCACGTGGACGTCGGCCGGGTCGGTGATGCAGGCAACCACGACGCCCGGCACGCCGAGCTGCGCCAGCTCGGCCAGCAGGCTTCCGTAAACCACGGCGTTCAGCTCCGCCGACATGCGGTAGCTGGTCACCAGGACGGCGATCCCCGCCGGCTTGGGCGCGGCGTCGGCCTGGCGGCGCAGCCGGGGAAACGCCGCCCATCGCCACACCGCCGACCGCGCCACGTGCAGCGCGGCCCAGCCCCACCGCCAGGCGCCGATCACCCCGAGCGCAGCCAGCAATCCCCGGTC
>CALMAB010000352.1 GCA_937858325.1 uncultured Acetobacteraceae bacterium | reverse complement strand
GCCCTGCGCCGCCGGGCCGATGGCCGCCAGCAGCGGGGCGGAGAAGCGATCCACCATCTTGTCCTCGAACGTGGAGTGCACGCCGCGGCCGGGCCAGGTCTTCGCGCCCGGCGCCCCCCGGTCCCGGTATCCGTCCGACAGCATGGACCCGTGCAGCGGCTGACAGGCATCGCCGACGTAGTGGGACACGATGCCCATGCCGCAGACCGCGCGCGCAATGTTGCCGTCCCGCAATGCCGCCACGATCGCGTCGAAGAACTGCCAGACACGGAAGGGCAGCAACCCGCGGGAGCGTGCGTCGGTCTCGCCGATGCTGTCGTAGAAGGCCTGCCAGGCGGCCACGTTGACCTGGGACTTGTCGGCCAGGCAGATGTCGCGCAGCGTGCGCCCATCCGCGCCGGGCCGGTCGATGTCGGCGTAGTGGTTCGGATGTTCCGGTCCGGTGTTCGTCGCCACGTCCCGCCCGCCCGGCACGCGGCCCGGCAGCTTCTTCCACACCAGGTCTGGCACGTCGGCCAGCTCCACGAACTCGCCCTGGGCCAGCTTGGCGCGGATCTGGTCGGCGCTGAGCTGGTCCGGCGCGAAGCCGATGCGCTCCCGGTTCGCCGACAGCAGGGCGGACAGCGCCTTGTCCCTCACCGCGGCGATGGCCGCCGTGGCGATGCTGTAATGGCCGACCTGGCCCCAGAACGGCGCGGCGCCGTCGTTGTGCTCCAGCACCAGGTCCACGCCCAGCAGGTCGCACGCCTTGGCCAGGTTGGTCGCCAGCGCGAAGTTGAGCCGCCCGCCGGCCCCGGCCAGCGCCTGGCCGCCCCACTCCACCGCCACGGGCCGCAGCACCGGCGACGTTCCGCGCGGCGGCACGACCGGCAGGTGCCACACCGTGCCGCTGTCGCCCGGCCCGGTCTGCGCCCCGCCCGGCTCCGGCGCGATCAGCATGTCGGCCACGTAGTCATGCCCGCCGAGCGACTTGTGCCGGTAGAACAACGCCTTGATGCGCCCCCGGAGCGCCCCGGAATGCGAGCCGAACGCCACCACAGGGTGGTCGATCAACTGCAGGCCGAGGTTCATTTCGTTCAGGTCGGCAATGGGGCCGATCGGGGCGTCCAGCCCATAAATCTGGCTGGTCCAGCCGTTGATGTCGTCGATCTCCACGAGGCCGATGTCCAGCGTGGCGTAGGACCGCTGGCCCGGGAACTCCGGGTAAACCTCGTTGAACGGCAGCCGCGCGAGCTGCAGGTCCGAGGCTCGGCCGACCACGCCCACCCCGGCCCGCGTCGGCGCCGAGACCGGCGTGCCCGGCCGGCCGCAGACATGGCGGTTGGTCAGGACGTAAACCGTGTGCCCGTCAGTGACCAGGCACCCGGCGCTGGCCTGCCGGCGCTCGCCCTGCGCCTCCACCGTGAGGGGAAAGCCGCCGCCCGCCATGCTGCTGGGCCAGCGCAGTTCGGCGGGCGCGGACGCCTGGGCCGTTTGCTGAACTTCAACCGGACTGACCTGCACGACGCAGACCGGCACCACGCGGCCATCGGCCATGAACAGCGTCTTGGGCACCATGTCCTGCGCCGTGAACGCGCCCCCGGCGCCGCCGAACCCGCTCGCCTCCACCCAGTCGCGCACCAGGACCAGCACGCACGGCCAGGAGATGTCGCGCACGCTGGAGTTGCCGAAGGTGCGCGGCGGCCGGGCCTCGGCGCCAGCCTTGCCGGTGCCGTCCTCGGCGTCGCGGATCAGGTAGGCGCCCACCGCGGTGCCGACGACGTTCGCCTTGTTCATCAGGTGCCAGTGGTACGTTTCGCGCGCTTCCAGCAGGTCCTTGAGCGACAGGCTGCGGAAGTTCACCGGCTGGGCAAGGGGGTCCATGGAGGCCGTCTTGGTCGGGGGTTGTACGCAGGCACGCAACATCAACCGCAACCCGCTTGCATTCGGCCGGTCAGGGCCGCTCCGTCACCCGGCTATGCCTAAGCCGGCAGCGTGTAGCGGCGCTCGATGGCGTCGCGCACCTGCCGGCGTGCCTCGCCGGCGGCTAGCGCGCACTGCTCGATCCCACGCAGCTCCGCGGTCAGGTCGTGGTCCTTGATGCTGGTCTCGATCCAGCGGGAGAAATCGCCGCGCGTGCGGTGCCAGTCCCAGGTCGCGTCGTCCACGCCGTCTGCCATCTCCAGGAACATGATGAGGTTCGTGGCGCGCAGCCGCAGCTTGTTCTCCGGCCCGCGGAAGAAGAACGCCTTGTCGTCGCCCAGCTTGCCTTCGGCATACTTGCGCACGTGCCGGCGGCGCTCCGACGTGCCCGGCATCACCTTGAAGCGGCGCGGCGCCGGGTCGGACACCGACAAGGTCAGCACTTCCCCGCGCTCCACACCCTCCATTCCCTCCGGCTCCGCCAGGCCGTGCGCCCGGGCAAACACGGCCAGCGCCGCCCTTGCCTCCGTGCCCACCGCCAGCACGCGGTCCACGCAGTCCAGCGTGCGCGGCGACAGCGCCTCCGGGCGGACGGTGACGAACAGGAAGCCCTTGAGCCCGCCGGGCAGGGCGGTCGCGCCCGGGTCCCAGGTGGCGGGAAGCATGTGGTGCGCCTCGTCCACCACGACGAAGTGCGGCCGCCCCGTGCGCTCGCGCAGGGCGAGCAGCTCGGGCAGCAGCCCGGCGAGGTAGCCGGGCCGGTCCTCCAGCTTCACGCCGAGCAGGTTCACCGCGACGGAGGTGGCGGTCTTGCGCAGGATCTCCAGCACCTCCTCCGGACGCGGCGGGGCGGTGGCGCTGCCGATGGCCACCGCGTCGCCCAGGCCCTCGTAGTCGCCTTCGGGGTCCATGACCACGAATTGGAAGTCGCGCTCGGCCAGGCGCTCCAGCAGCCCCGTGGTCAGCGTGCTCTTGCCCCCGCCCGAGGAGCCGGTCAGCAGCAGGCTCTGCCGCACCGGCACCAGGTCGAGGCTCGGCCCGTCCTCGCCGTCCGGCGCCGCGGCGAGCGGGACCGCCTGCCGCGGGTTCACGTCGTCCACGTCGGCCAGGTCATTGTCGAGCCAGCGGCCGACGAGTTCGGCGACGCCCTCGCCGCGCTCGCCTCCTGTGACCAGGGCGGCGGCCTCCTTGAGCCGCGGCAGGGCGTTGGCGACCGCGACCGGCATCCCGCACAGGTTCAAGAACGCGAAATCGTTCTCGGCGTCGCCCACGGCCACCACGTTGCGGGGCGAGATTTCCAGTTCTTCCAAGGCCGCGCGCAGGCCGCTTTCCTTGTTCACGCCGGCGGGCAGCACCATCACGGCGCCCTTGTTGAAGATGATCTGCAGTTCCAGCCCCATCTCGCGGATGGTGGCCAGCACCTGGCCCTCGTTCGGCTCCCAGCTCGCGACGATGACCCGGCCCACCGACAGCGGCGACACCCCGGCGCTGCGCAGCCGCTCCGCGAACTCCGGCGGCGGCGGCGGCGCCAGCATGCGCTCCTCCTTGGTGGCGGGCCGGTAAAGCACGGCGCCGTTCTCGGCCACCACCATGTCGAACAGGTCCACGCGCGGCAAGACGCGCAGCAGGTCGTCCAGCTCGCGCCCCGTCACCAGGATCAGGCGCCGGCTGGCGCCGCGCAAGCGGTCGAGCGCGGCGAGCGTCGGCCCGTCCACCTTCCCGTGGTGGGCGATGGTTCCGTCGTAGTCCGTGGCAAGCGCGACGTAGTGCATGGCGCCAAATAGCAGCCGCCATCGCCTGCCGCCCGCGACAGTTCTGTGGCAGCGCGGATGGCCGAAGGCGTCGGCGGGCAAGGCCGGTGCCCTGCCGGTCCGATGGTCAAACATCATCAAACGTCCATGGTCACTCCCGGACGCCCTGACCTACGGTCCTTCAAACGCGTGTGATGGAGGACGCCACGGTGGACCGGCGCGGTTTTCTGAAAAGCTTCAAGGGCGCGGTCGGCTGGGTCGCGGCGGCGGTGGTGGCCGAGAGCGCGGCCGGACTGGTTCCGGTCTACCGGGACCAGACCCCGTTCATCGGGCATGCCGACGCGGCCGGCCTGGGCGCCAGCTTCCGCGTCGACTTGGCGGCCACCGCGCGGCACCAAGCTGCCCTCTTTCCGCAAAGCGTCGCAGCGGGCGACCCGAACCCGCTCGGCGCCGTGCTGTGGACCCGCCTCGATCCGGAAACGGCCGGGCGGGGGCGCCTGATCGTGGAATGGCAGATCGCGACCGATCCGGACTTCACGGAGGGCAGCGTCGTGCTGCAGGGCTTGGCCGTCGCCCTGGCATCGGGCGACCACACGGTGAAGCTGCCGATCCAGCATCCCGCGCTGCGGCCGTTCAGCACCTACCACTACCGCTTCATCCACCAAACGGTCGCCAGCCGGACCGGGCGCTTCAAGACCATGCCGTGCCCAGGCGACGCGCTGGCGCAGCTCCGCGTCGGCTACGCCGTGTGCCAGGACTTCAGCAACGGCTACTACACGGCCTACCGCTACCTCGCGCAGGAGGACGTGGACGTCGTCGTGTTCCTGGGCGACTACATCTACGAATACCGGAGCGACGGCACCGGGGGTCCCGACAAGGGTCCGGTGCGCGTCGTGCCACCCTACCCCTCGGGCGCGGACTATCCGGCCAGCCTCGCGGACTACCGGCATTTGCATCAGGTATACCGGAGCGACCCGGACATCCAGGCGACGCATGAGCGCTTCGCCTTCATCCAGCTCTGGGACGACCACGAGTTCTTCAACGACTGTCACCAGGACTTCCACGAGGACACCAACCCGCCGGGCCTGTCGGCCACCAGCCCGCAGCCCGGGCTGCGCCAGGCGGCGAACCAGGCCTGGGCGGAGCACGGGCTGGCCGCGGTGCCGTTCAACCCGGACGCGGACTGGTCGCAGTCGATCAGGGTGTACCGCACGTTCCGGTTCGGCAGCCTGGCCGACCTCGTCGTGACGGACGAGCGCCTGTACCGCGACGGCCCGCCCTGCGGCGACGTGACGGTCGGCGAGCGTTATCAGACCCTTGGCTGCGCCGAGCGGACGAACCCGGCGCGGACCATGCTCGGCGCGCCGCAGAAGGAATGGTTCCTCGGCCAGGTGAAGCGGTCCAAGGCGATGTGGAAGCTCTGGGCGAACGAGGTGATGCTCTGCCAGTATCGCCTGCCGACCCCGGATGCGCCCACGGACGTCGTCGAGTTCTTCGATCTCGACCAGTGGGACGGCTACCCGGCCGAGCGTGCCGACATCCTGGGGCAGATCAGGGACGCGGGCGTGCAGAACTTCGTCGTGCTGTCCGGCGACGCCCACCTTTACCTCGCCTCCTACCTGCGGACGGATTTCGACAACCCCGCCGAGCCGGCGATGGGGGTGGAGCTGATGGTGGGCGCCATCAGCTCGGGCAACTACCTGGACGCCGCCGTGGACACGCCGACCGCCACGCCGCTGCCCAACTTGCCGGCGGGCGCGATGCGGGTCGCTCAGCTCAGCCTGCCGCTGGACGGGTTGGCGCCGGCCATCCTCGCCTACAACCCGCACATGGTGTTCTGGAACGGCAGCACCTGGGGCTATGCCGTGCTGACGATCACGCCGCAATCCCTGGTCTGCGACTACCGCGTCGTCAGCACCGTGAAGACGCCCGACGGGGCGCTGCAGCAGCTAGCGAGCTTCACGGTACCGGCTCAGCAAGTGGCCATCAGCCAGACAGCATGACGCGGACGGGAGCTGGATGCCCTGACCTGCCCCTCGCTCAGCTTTTCCGTGCACATTGGCTGGAGAGCCGAAGCAGGGCGTGGCGTACGCCCCACGGAACACGCTTCCTGACACGTCCCTGCCCTCGCCTCAGCCCTGGTGCTTGGCCGTTGGCTTCTTGACGGTTCTCGGCTTGCCTTTCTCGTCGGCTTCGCCCGGCTCCTCGTCCTCGTCGGGCTCCTGGCCCTCGTCGTCCTTGCCGCGCTTGCCGGACGCCTCGATGTTGACGCCGCCCTCCGCGATCCTGCTGAGCGCCTGGTCGTCGTTGCGGGCCGCGTCGCGCAGCGTTTCCAGTTCCTTGACGGCATCCTTCAGGTCCATCTGCCGCGCGAACGCCAGCAACGAACCGTAGCGGGTGATCTCATAGGTCTTGATGCCCTGCAGGCAGGCGATCAGGGCGGCATCCAGCACGGGGCCGCTCTCGCCCTCCTCGATCGCCTCCTGGCATTCGGCGAGAAGGCCGTTCATGGCCTCGCACGTCTTGCCGCGCGGGCGCTTGTCCACAGCCTCGAACACCCGGTCGAGCGCCTCGATCGGCTCGTCCGCGTGCTCCTTGGCCCTCTTCAGGATCTCGCGAACCTCCTCGTTCCCGACGGCTTTCATGATCTTCTTGGAGGATTTCGCGAACGCCTTCTCGGCATAGTAGATGTCCTGCAGGAAATGTAGGAACAGGTCGTTCATCGTTTTCATGATGTTGCTCCAAGGCCAGACTGGATCGCCGGGCTGCCGGGCCAACGCCAGCAAGATGGGCAGGTTTGCGAGCCGGGGCCTTCGGTGACAAGGCTTGAGCGAGTGAGAGATCCTCAATGGGGTTCTCGGACCCGCCTTCCGTGTTCGGTCGCTTGGCGCAATCGAATTCTTGGGTCGAGTTTATTGCCCATTCTGCGCGAATTCCGCCACATCGCCTCGCAGTTGGCCAGCTCTCAAGGATCCGGACCATACTGCCGCTCGCCCGAGTGGCGGAGCGCGAGAAGGTAGGGCCGCTTCTCGGGGTCGCTTCACGGTTTGCTCGAAGTTAGGGCAAAGCTTGATCAGGCCGTCTGCGCCGTTGCCGATCGCCTCTGGGCTAGGAGCCACCTCGGTCCTGAACAATAAAGGCCACGATTTCCAAACCAGCCGCGGTTCAATAGATGTAGGCACACAGTCCTCGGGCGGCCGGGAGAAATGTCAGTTCCGTGAAGAATGCGAGAAGGCGGCACGCGCATTCTCCTGCATCGGATCGACACATTGCCCGGCAGGCGCGAAACTGCCAGTTTTCGCGCCCTTGGGCTGCACGGAGAGGCCACGGATGGACGAGGTCGAAGGCCTGTTCCCTGTTCCCCTGCTGCGCGCGCGCAGGCTGCTGGACATGAGCCTGGTTTCCGCGCTGTGCCAGCAGATCCGCGACGCGCACACCCGCAAGAACACGCACTCGGTTTTGCTGTCGCACACCGAGATCGTCGGTCCCGATGCGAACGAGCTGTATCGCCAGGTCACCCGCGTTGCCGGCCCCAAGCTCGTGGAGTTCGGCGTCCTGCTGTTCGGCGACCGCCTCGGCTGGGCGGTCAAGGAGATGTGGACCAACGTGCTGGAAGCCGGCGGCAGCCAGTCCATGCACGCGCATGCGAACAGCTTCGTGTCGGGCATCATCTATCTCAGCGCGTCGCACCCTTCCGCCCACACCGTCTTCGTGCGCAACCCCGGCGCCGGCGAGTTCACCTTCCGGCACAACACCCGCACGGCCCAGATGGGTCCGTTCAACGCCGGCAAATGGGTGACGCCCGACATCGAGCCGGGCGACATGGTGCTGTTTCCCAGCTACCTGCTGCACGAAGTGCCGCGCAACCAGGGCGGGCAGCGAATCACCATGGCGTTCAACGCCATCCCGGACCGGCTGGACAGTTGGGGCTACACCGTCAGCTTCGGTCCGTGAGAGGCTGATCCGGTGCGCGCCGCGGCGATGGTGGGACTGGGAATCTGGGCACTGGCTGCGACGCCGGGCGGCGCGCAGGCGCCGCCCTCCCCCGCGCCGCCCCGCCTCACCGGCATCATCATCGCGGGACCGCGCCGGGTGGCGATCTTCGACAGCCCGCCCGGCCAGCCAACCTCGGTTCAGGAAGGCGAGACGGTCGCGGCCTACACCGTCCGGCTCATCGGGCCGGGCGGCGTGCAGGTCGAGCGCGAAGGGCGACGCATCGCCCTGGCGCTCACGCAATCGGCGCAGCCCGCGGTGCCCGTCGATACCGGCGGCGTCACGTTCGGCCAGGTCGTCAACCCGCGACGGCCGCCTGACGACTGAGTCGTGCTTGCTGCTGCGGGGTCAGGGCGCGGCGAGGCGTCCAAGCATCCGGGATGCCTCGGAGCGGGAAGGCGCCGCGGCGGCGGTGGCGCGCAGCAGGCGGACGCCGGCGTCGCGGTCGGACATCAGCAGCGCCTGCGCCATGCCCAGCAGCGGCAGGTAAGCCGGATCGAACTCGGCGCTGAGCCGCACCGAGTCCAGCAGCCCGGGTGCGGCCGCGTCAACCAGCGCCCGGC
>CALMAB010000351.1 GCA_937858325.1 uncultured Acetobacteraceae bacterium | reverse complement strand
GATGTCGGTGGTCAGCCGATCATCAAAACCGTGCAGCTGGTCCGGCCCGCAGAAGTGCATCTTGCCGGCCAGGATCGTGCGGTAGCCGGCGTGGCGGAGGTAGTGGGCGAAGGTCGGCGCCTGCGAGGGGAACTCGGCGGCGTTGTCATAGGCGCCGGTGGCGGAGGGCAGCCGGCCCGACATGAACACGGCGCGCGACGGGGCGCAAAGCGGGCTGTTGCAGTAGGCGGCTTCGAACACGATGCCGCGCTCCGCCAGGCCGTCCATGTGCGGCGTCCGGGCCACGCGGTTGCCGTAGGCGGGCAGGGCGCCGGCCGTGAGCTGGTCGGCTATCAGGATCAGGATGTTCGGCCGTCGTGCCATGGGGTCCCTTGCCGGCGCTTCGGCCTGGCTCCCGGAACACCGTAGGTCGCGCCGGGCTTGAACGTGAAGGGGCGGGCGCGGTTAGCGCCGCGCGGGCACGCCCAGCTCCGTTTCCAGCTCGGCGATCCGTTTCTGCAGGCTTTGCCGCAGCGACGCCGCGCTGTGCGACTTCATCCCGGCCAGCGTTTCCCGGAGATCGCGGAGCAGTTTCTCCTTTTCCTGCCGCGACCGCTTCACCGGCTGGTTGTCCGAACGCTGGCCTTCAAAGGCGCGCATGGCTTGTCCTCCTGATCGTTGCAATGGATTGGGCGGCTTGCCACCGAGGGCGATCACGGTCCGCGGGCGCCTTGCTGCTCTCCAACCTGGCTCGACGACTGCCGCCCATCGTCGTGGCCGTGGTGCAGGGGGCGGTGGCGTCGAACGGATCATGGCGCGCCCCCCGAGTCCTGCTTTGTTGTCGTTGAACATAGTCTGATGACGCAATGGGGTGCAACCGGGCGCGGGTCGCGCAAGACCTTTGCACAGCTTCGGATCGGCGCCGTTGACGGAGAGGCGGGACTTCGCCGCCGTTCGATGTCATCGTGGACCGCCGCTTTCGGCGCCAACCGGGGCGCGCGTCTCGCCATCCCCCGGTCGTCGAGCGTCCCACCCTTCAGCCCGGAGTTCACCATGCCTGACCAGCCGCGTTTCGAGCTTTTTGCCTTCTGGCGCACCTCGGCGACCTACCGCGTGCGGGTCGCGCTCAACCTCAAGGGGCTGGCCGCGCAGGAACGCTTCGTCAACGTCGATGCCGGGGAGCAGCGCGGCGAAGCGTTTCTCAAGATCAATCCGCTCGGCGGGGTTCCCGCCTTGGTGGAACCTGGGTTTCCGCCGCTTACCCAATCCTCGGCTATTCTCGAGTACCTCGACGAGGTCGCCCCGAACCCGCCCTTGCTGCCATCCGATCCGCATGGGCGCGCACGGGTGCGTTCCATCGCGGCGATGCTGGCGACCGACACCCATCCGCTGATCACGCCGCGGATCAGGCGCTACCTGACGGATCACGGCTTCGACGACGCGGCCTGGCGCGCGTGGCAAACCCAGTGGCTCTCGACCGGGCTGCGCGCCGTGGAGCAGCGGCTTGCGTCGGATGGCCAAACCGGTCGATTCTGCCACGGCGACACGGTGACCACGGCCGACATCGTGCTCATGAGCATCATCGTCGTGACCCGCGTGTTCAAGATCGAGGTCGCGGGCACGCCGACGGTCAACCGCATCGCGGCGCTCTGCGAGACGCAGGAGGCGTTCGCCAAGGCTGATCCGATGCGGCAGGAAGGCGCACCGCAGCCGTGACCGCACGCTTCTGGAAGGATGGGCGACACCCGACGCCGGCCGCGTACTCTGCCCAGCCTAAGAGCCGGACGAAGCCGCCTCACGCCGTCCAAATTTTGTTATGGACCGCAGTGTTCATGACATGTAACAAATTATACAGCGTATTGTCATCGAACAATCGCACGGTGAAGCGACGATGGCTCAATCGTCTGGAATCAAGGCGCCACACTTCGTCCAGGGTACGCCGCCGGTCCTCACGGCGTCCGAGATCATCCATGGGATCGGGCGCCAAAACACGGCGCGCTCCGTGCGCAAGAGCCGCTGCATCCGCGCGTGGCTCGGCGCCGGCTTGCTGGGCGGCCTGCTGTGCTGGTTGGTCGTCGCCGACCATTTCGCGCTGTCGCGGCAGGCCGACGGGTATGTTTCTGCTGCGGTCAACCATTGGGCAACGCGCAACGAAGTCATCAACCACGCGATCTATGTCGCGGGCCAGACCGACTTCCTGACGGGCGGGCTGATGGTGGCCTTGGTTTATTACTGCTGGTTCAGCAACACGGCGGCGGAGTCGCGGACGCGGTTGCTGCTCGGCTTCGGTGCGGTCCTGGTGTCGGCCGTGGGGAGCCGGCTCCTTCAGGTCTCGCTCCCGATGCGGCTGCGGCCGATGCACGCCTGGGACAGCGGGTTCGATCCGCTCCCCGGTATCGACCCGGCGATTGCAAACCACTGGGGCTCTTTTCCCAGCGATCACGCTGCGCTGTTCTTTGCGCTGGTCGCGGTCATATGGGGGCAGTCTCGGTGGCTCGGACTGCTCGCAACGTGCAGCGCCCTGTTCGGCGCGCTGCCACGGGTTTACCTCGGCTTGCACTACTTCAGCGACGTGGTGGCCGGGGCGGCGCTCGGGATCAGTCTCGTGTTCATGTCCGTGCGGTTCGGGCCGCGCACGCTGGCGCGCCGGGCACTTGCGTGGGGACAGCAGTGGCCCGGCCTGGCCTTCGGCGCGGCGTTCCTTGTCACCTTCGAGGTTGCGACGCTGTTCGAGGACGTCCGCCAGGTTGGACGCGGCATCCCCGCCGTGTTGCGGCAGTTCGGCCTGTAAGGCCGTTCCCCGCCCGCCGGTGACGGCCAGCCCGCGACGTTCCGCGGGCAGCCGCCGCCATGGTTCCCCTCGCGTTGAGTTGCAAAGCGCACGCCGGACACGTCCTATGCTGCCGTGGCGCTCGCCGGTCCGCGGAACTGCATAGGAGGCTCCAACCATGGTGACAAAAGCCTACCTTGCCGGGCCGGATGTTTTCCTGCCCGACGCTGCCGGTCATGCCCGCCGCAAGGCCGACCTTTGCGCGCGCCACGGCATCGAGGGCCTGTCGCCGTTGAACGAGGACGTGGCCAGCCTCCAGGCCATGGGCGACGAGGACGCCTGGGCCGCCATCTACCGCAAGGACATCGCGATGATGGAAGCCTGCGACGTGGTGATCGCCAACCTCACGCCGTTCCGCGGCGCTTCCGCCGACAGCGGCACGCTGATCGAGGTCGGTTGGTTCCTCGGCCGCGGACGCCCGGTGTTCGGCTACTCCAACACCGCCACCCCCTTCGCGGAACGCTGCCGCCAACAGGTCGCGGCCTTGCCCGACCCGCTGCCCGGCTTGAGCGTCGAGGGCTTTGGCCTGCCGGACAACCTCATGATTCAGGGCGCGGCGGTGCAGGGCGGCGGCCAGCCGGTGGTCCTGCCGCATGACGGGCGGGACCGGCCCTTCGACTCGCTGGACGTGTTCGAAGCCTGCGTGGCGCTTGCCGCCCGGCGCCTGGGTCGGGCGTAGGAGACGTGGCCCGCAAGATCATCATCGACACCGATCCCGGGCGGGACGACGCCGTTGCCATCCTGCTGGCCTTGGCGGCGCCGGAAGAGCTCGAGGTGCTCGCTTTGGTTGCGGTGGCGGGGAACGTGCCGCTGGCCCGCACGGAAAGCAACGCGCGCCGCCTGCTGGAACTGGGCGGCCGCCCGGACATCCCGGTCTATGCCGGGTGCGCCCGCCCGCTGGTGCGCCCGCCCCTCACCGCCGAGCACGTGCACGGCGACACCGGCCTGCACGGCCTCGACCTGCCGGAGCCGCAGGTGCCGCTGCGGCCGGAGCATGGGGTGGACACCCTGATCGGGGCGCTGCGCGCGGGGCAGCCCGGGGAGATCACCTTGTGCCTGCTCGGCCCCGCGACCAACCTGGCGTTGGCGCTGGTCAAGGCGCCCGACATCGGCCCGCGCATCGCCGAGGTGGTGTGGATGGCCGGCGCGCGCAGCGAAGGCGGCAACGTTACCCCAGCCGCAGAGTACAACGTCCATGCCGACCCGGATGCGGCGCGGGTGGTACTGGACAGCGGCATCCCGCTGACCCTGCTGCCGCTCGACCTTACGCACCAGGTCCGGATGGACGATGCGCGGCTCGCCCGGCTGCGGCGGATCGATACGGCGGCGGCGCGGGCGGCGGCGGCGTTGTTCTCCGGCGCGGACGGCGCGGCGCTGCACGGGGGG
>CALMAB010000350.1 GCA_937858325.1 uncultured Acetobacteraceae bacterium | reverse complement strand
CGGCACGCACGCGCCGGGCGGCTACACGGCGGCGTTCCGCGCCGCGGACCTGGGCAAGAAGGTCGTCCTGGTGGAGCGCTGGCCGAGCCTCGGCGGCGTGTGCCTGAACGTGGGCTGCATCCCGTCGAAGGCGCTGCTGCACGCCGCCAAGGTGATCGCGGAAACGGAGGAGATGGGCGCCCACGGCATCCGCTTCGCGAAGCCCGAGGTGGACATCGACGCACTGCGCGGCTGGAAGGACGGCGTGGTCAAGAAGCTCACGGGCGGCCTCGGCGGCCTGGCGCGGCAGCGAAAGGTGCAGGTGGTGCACGGCACCGGCCACTTCACCGCACCGAACCAGGTGCTGGTGGAGGACGATGACGGCAAGACCACGACGGTCGGCTTCGACCGCGCCATCATCGCCGCCGGGTCGGAGCCGGTGACGCTGCCGTTCATCCCGCACGAGGACCCGCGGGTGATCGACTCCACGGGCGCGCTGGAACTCGACGGGATGCCCGCGCGCCTCTTGGTCGTGGGTGGCGGCATCATCGGGCTGGAGATGGCGACGGTCTATCACTCGCTCGGCACGAAGGTGACGGTTGTGGAGCTGATGGACCAGATCATCCCCGGCGCCGACCGCGACATGGTGACGCCGCTGATGAAGCGGATCAGCAAGCAGTACGCGGCGATCCACCTGAAAACCAAGGTGACGAAGATCGAGGCCGGGCCGGACGGGCTGACCGCCCACTTCGAGGGCGGGGGCGCCCCGGCAACCGCGGTGTTCGACAAGGTGCTGGTCGCGGTCGGCCGCAAACCGAACGGCCGGCTGATCGGCGCGGAGAACGCGGGCGTCCGGGTGGACGAGCGCGGCTACATCCCCGTGGACAAGCAGATGCGGACCAACGTGGGCCACATCTTCGCCATCGGCGACGTGGTCGGCCAGCCCATGCTGGCCCACAAGGCCACCCACGAAGGCAAGGTCGCGGCCGAGGTCGCAGCCGGCAAGAACAGCGCCTTCGACGCCCGCGTCATTCCCTCCGTCGCCTACACCGACCCCGAGGTGGCCTGGGTCGGCCTGACGGAGAACGAGGCCAAGGCCAAGGGCGTCAAGTACGGCAAGGGCGTGTTCCCCTGGGCCGCCAGCGGACGTTCGCTCGCCCTCGGGCGGGACGAGGGGCTGACCAAGGTGCTGTTCGACGAGGGCACGGAGCGGATCATCGGCTGCGGCATCACGGGTCCCTCCGCCGGCGACCTGATCGCGGAAGCGGCGCTCGCCATCGAGATGGGCGCGGACGCCACCGACATCGGCGCCACCATCCACCCGCACCCGACGCTGTCCGAAACGGTCGGCATGGCGGCCGAAGCGTTCGAGGGCACCATCACCGACCTTTACATGCCGAAAAAGCACTGAACCCGAGAGGACCGCACCCCCAATGAGCGAGCAGACCACGAAATCCTTCACCGCCGATGTCGGCCGCGCCGAGGAAGTCGTCATGCGCATCCCCGGCGCCGAGCCGGAGGACGGCGTGATGGCCCACCTGATCAACGCCGACCCGTCGCGCGGCCTGGTCGCGTCCATCATCCACCTGAAGCCCGGCACCACCATCGCCGCCCACTCGCACGAGAGCTTCGCCGAAGCGCACTACGTGCTGGAAGGCGACCTGCTCAACGACGGCGAGGAGTTCGGGCCGGGCGGCTACATCACCCACGGACCCGGCGTGGTGCACGGCCCCCATTCCTCCAAGAACGGCTGCCGCGTGCTGACGATCCAGACCGGCCACCCGGGGCCTGAGCAATCCGATCACCACGTGGTCGGCGGCGCCGAACAAAGCTCAAGCTGAGGCGCGGGCGGCCCGTCCCGTGGGCAGGACGCCCCTACGGGATGCGGGCCGCCGCTGATGCACGCCCTGCGGATTGCCTGATTCGTGCGGTGCCGCGGCGTGGGCCGCGTGCTACGCTGGCGATGCCTGATCGCCTGGGACCACGCGGCCTTTCAGACTATCTATGATTGCCTGCTGCTACATTCACTCTTGTCGAACAACAGCATCGAGTGTTCCTCAATCCACGCTGCCGTTGCGGCGCGCCATCTCCGCCGTGGCGCGGGTGACTGCATCATCGAAGCAGGCCCCGTTAGCATCGAAGGCGGCAGCGGCGCCAGTCAGGTCGATGCTGTCCGCATCTGCCTTGCGCCCGGCGATGGAAACGTGGAGCACCTTGCTGTGCGTGAGCGCGTCGATGAAGGCGCCGAACTTCGAGAGGTCACTGGGAAGATCGCCGCGCACTCCCTCTGCCCCGACCTGGCCCGGCAGCGTGAAGCCCTTGGCGTCGAACTGCAAGGTGACCTTCGGCCGCGCTCCGGCGGCCAGGCTGGTCGGGACGGTGATGAAGGCGATGGGAACGGGCGACGAGGCCGCAGCCAAGCCAATGCTGTAGATGAATTCGCCCCGCACGGCTTCCGTTGCCCGTGACATGAAGCAGGCCGCGACACGCCCGCCCATCATTACATGCCCGGCGACGCGCCAGCCACCTACGATCGTCGCCGAGGTTGGCTGCCGATCGGCAAACGATCCGACCGCAAGCTTTCGTTTTTCTTCGAGCGAGACCATGGCGGCAAAGTCGATGATGCCCTTATCCGACATGGTCTTCGCGAACGGGCCGCTCGCATGCAGTTCTAACAGCAATACGGCGGGGGAGACGACGCCTTCAGTGCCGCCATCAATCTTCGTTACGAGGTCAGCCGTGCGGTTGAAGCCGTCGCGGTCGGCGGCTAAGCCTCGAAGCGCCACGAAGTCGGCGATGTTCGTCGCGGCGGCCGCAAGCGGTAGATCGAAGTCTCGCTTGCGCGCGTTCAATTTCGCCACAGCAGCGGAATCGATCAGCTTTTGCACATCGGGGATGTGAAGCTCGAAACCAAGTTTTGTTCGGCCAATTTCGCACACGCGGGCAGCATCCTCCATCGACGCATACTTAAAGTCCGCAGCACTGACGCTTGCAGGCTGGCAGTCCGCCAAGGCAATCCCAGCGTCTGCTTGCGCCGCCCGAGTTTGGAATGCGAAGCCGAGCGCGAAAGCAACGCCCACGCACCTGGAAAAAATGCTCATGATCAACATCAACATATTTTTGCAGTTTTACTTTCAACGTAATAGACAGGAAATGTTGAAACATGTCAGGGCACAGAGTACGCCCGTTGGACCATAGCGACGATCTGCACCAAAAGGTCATACGTCGCCAGTCAGGAAAGATACTGGCTGGGAAAAACCTTTGTGTTGGATTTCTGAGGGTTTTTCTGCGCTCCAGACCCCTCGCGGGCGCCTTCAGCTATTGCCAGCAAGACCCGTAGGGCGGATCAGCGAAGCGTCATCCGCCTTCCGCCCGCACCGCCCCGTGGCGCATGACGCTCCGCTGATGCGCCCTACAAAGTCCGGGTTCGTCCAGCCAGCCATGACCAAGGCTGCAAAAGGCTGCTCAGCCGGCGTCCTGGGCGCTCAGCCCGGCCAATGCGGCAGTGAGGCGGAGGGGGCCGGGCGCCCGAACAGGATCCCTTGGCCTTCGTCGCACCCCCTGGACGCCACGAAGGCCGCCTGTTCCGGCGTTTCGACGCCCTCGGCCGTGACGCTGAGGCCAAGCCCACGGCCAAGCGCCACCACGGCGTCGATGATCGCGACGTTGCCGCGGTCCGCCGCGCCCCCGATGGCGCCCGCGGCTCCAAGCTCGGACACGAAGCTGCGGTCGATCTTGAGGTGGTTGAGCGGGCAATGCTTCAAGGTCGACAGCGAGGCGAAGCCGGTGCCGAAGTCGTCGAACGCGATGCCGACCCCTTCGGCGTGCAAACGGCGCAAGGGAGCGAGCAGGGCGCTGTTCCGGGCCAGGGCGACGGTCTCGGTCACTTCGAGCTCGAGCGCGGTCCGCGGCAGGTCCCAACGGTCAAGCGCACCCCGGACGACGCACCCCAGCGATCCGGCCCGCAGCTGGGCATCGAACAGGTTGGTGGCGATCCGGAGCGCCAGCCCCTGTCCGCGCCAGGAGGCCGCCTGCCGGCACGCCTCATCGATGATCCAGCCGCCCAGCTTGGCGGCTGAAGGGCCGGCTTCCAGAACCGTCAGGAAATCGCTTGGCAACAGCAGCCCGCGCCGGGGATGCTGCCACCGCAGCAGCGCCTCGGCGCCGACCAGGCGGCGGTCGGCCAGGCAGACCTGCGGCTGGAAGTGCAGCACGGACTCGCCGCGGTCCACGGCCTGCTGCACCTCGCCTTCCAGCGCGCGCCGGGCGTCGTACTTGTCCCGCATGACCTGCTGGAACACGCGGGTCGCCCCGCGTCCCGCGGCCTTGGCCGCATACAGGGCCAGGTCGGCGTTGGCCATGGCGGTCCGGATCTCGGCGGCGGCCGCCAGCGCCACCCCCGCGCAGGCTCCGATGTCGAAGCTGCCTTCGCCGACAAGGAACGGCTGCTCGAAACTGGCCTGCAGCCGCTCGGCTGAGCGCGTTGCGGCAGCGATGTCGGCGCAGGCCGGGAACAGCACGGCGAACTCGTCTCCCCCCAGGCGCGCCACGGTGCCGTCCCGGCGCAGGCGGGCAGCTCGGCCACGCGCCCGGGAAAGGCGCTGTGTCCTGTTCTGGCCCGGTGCGCCATGCCGGCGGTGTGGGCGGGACGCAGCTCAGGCGGGACGATCAGCTCCAGCCGCTGTCCGACCGCTTCAGTGACGAACCAGCCGAACAGGCGCTCCGCGGCGGCGTTCCAATGCGTGATGACGCCGTTGCTGTCGGCGCAAACGCCGGCCCCCGGCGCTGCGGCGGACATGCGCTCGAACTGGGCGCGGCTGTCGCGGACCGCTTCCTCCAGCCGCCGCAGCTCCATGCGGTCCATCACCAGCGAGGCAAGGGCTTGCAGCAGCCGGGACTCGCGCCTCGCCAAAGCGGGCCGCGGTTCGTATCCCATGACGCAGAGCGCGCCGATGCGGTGGCCGTCGTGCGGGCTGACCAAGGGCGCGCCGGCGTAGAACCGGAAACGGGGTCCCGCCGTGACCAACGGGTTGTCGGCGAAGCGCGGGTCCTGCGCCAGGTCGGGAACCGACGGGATGGTGTCGGCGAGAAACGTGTGCGAGCAGAAAACGACGTCGCGCGGCGCCGTTTCGAGATCCAGCCCCGCCCGGCCCTTCACCGTGACCTGATCCTCGCCGACCAGGTTCACGAGGCCGACCGGCAGGTCGAGCAGGCCGGCCGTTATGGACGCGAAGTGGTCGAAGTCGGGTTCGGGCGGCGTTTGCAGCAGGCCGTAGGACTCCAGCGCGCGAAGCCGGGCCGCCTCGCCGGCACGGCCCAGCGTCGGCGGCGCCTTGCCGCCGATTGCGCCTTCGCGCGGTTCCGGTTCGTCCAGCATCGAACGCATGGCTGACGGAGCTGCTTATCTAAGCATCATTCTGCGGAGTGTGCTTACACGCAGCAGGAAAAATGATGCGTCTTCAATGACTCCTAAGCAGGCTTTCGTGGCGCAAGCCACGAAAGCCTGCTTAGGGCGCGCGGGGGTGTTCGACCATGCCCTTGTGTATAAGGGCGGGCAGGAAGGGCACCCGTCATGCTATGGCCCAAATCGTTACGATTTAATTGCGATGTGGCCGCGCAACGATGCTCACGTGGAGCCGAGCACGGCCGGCCCGGACACCCGGTCCATGATCGTCGCCGTGATCGGGTCCTGGACAACGAACAGGTAGCACGCGGCCGAAGCGGCCCCGATCACCGCGCCCACCACCAAGGCCAGCACGAAGGACCCGGTTGACTGCACGATCAGCCCGGTCACGGTGGGCGCCAGCGCGCCGCCCAGGTAGCCGCCGAAGTTCTGCATCGCGCCGATGGACGCCGTGCAGTTGGCCGGCGCCGCCACCGAGCTGAGCGCCCAGGCGCAGGTGCTGGTGACATAGAGCAGGAACAAGGAGGCGGAGATGAAGGCCACCGCGAGGACGTTGCTGGCGACGTACGCCGCCGCCAGCGTGCAGGCGGCGGTGCCGAGCAGCGCCGCGGCGGCCGGGTACTTGCGGCTGTTCACCGGCGACACCCCGCGGCGGACCAGCACGTCGGCGAGGTAGCCGCCCAGCACGCCGCCGAACACGCCGCAGGCGAACGGGATCGCGGCGGCGATGCCGGTCGCCTTGACGCTCATGTGCCGCTCCATCTCCAGGTAGCCCGGCAGCCACGCCGAGTAGATCCAGGTCAGGTAAACGCAGCCGAAGAAGCCGAGGATCATGCCCCAGGTGGTGCGGAAGCGGAACAGCAGCTTCCATTCGCGGAACGTCACCTCCGTCCGCTGGCCCGGCGGGTCGCCGTCCGTGCGGTAGGCGTTCTCCTCCGCGGTCAATGCCACCTGCTTGGGATCGCGGTAGAGCGCGAACCAGGCGGCCGCCACCAACAGGCCCGCGACGCCCATGATCACGAAGGTGGCGCGCCAGCCGAAGGTCAGCATGAGGAAGGTGAGCAGCGGCAGGGCGACGGCGTTGCCCAGGGTGGAGGCGCAGTTGAAGATGCCGGTCGCCAGGCCGCGGTCCCGCGGGTTGAACCAGTCCCGCACCACCCGCGCCCCGGTCGGGAACTGCGGCGCCTCGCCCACCCCCAGCAGCAGCCGGGCGGCGATGAACTGGGTGAAGCTCTGCACCAGCCCGCCCAGCAGCTGGGCCAGCGACCAAAGCGACAAGCCGATGGTCAGCAAGCGCCGCGGCCCGAGCTTGTCCACCATGGCGCCGGTCGGAAGCTGGGAGAACGCGTAGGCCCACAGGAACGCGGACAGCAGGTAGCCCATCTGCGAGATGGACAGGCCCAGCTCTTCCCGGATCAGCGGGTTGGCCACCGCCAAGGTCGCGCGGTCGATGTAGTTGACCACGCCCGCCACCACCAGCATGGCGAGGGCGGCTCGTTGGATGGACTTCACTCTCGGCGTCGCCGTGACAATGGCCGACATGGCAGCGGACCTCCCTCCGTCTTGTTGGGAGGAACCTAACCCCGCGGCAAGCCGCCTGGCGAGTGCCGTCACCTGCCCCTGTGCCGGACCATGGGGCCATGTGGCGGTCTGGACGGGCAGGAGCCTTTTGCGGCAGAGTTTGGGTCCAGGGTACGGCTACGATTTCCAACTGCAAAACCGCATCAACGGCTCGAACAGCAGGCCGACGCGGAGCGCCACGGCGCGTCGCGGGGACCGGGAGGGGGACAAGCATGAACGGGTTCAGTCGCCGCGCCTTTCTGCAGGCTTCCACAGCCACGCTGGGCGCCGGGGCGCTTCTGGATTCCTCGCCCGCGCGGGCGCAAGCCGCCCCGCTCAAGCTGAAGCTTGGGAACGACCTGCCGGCGACGCATTCCGTGAACGTGCGGCTGCGCGAGGCCATCGACGCCATCGCCGCGGAAACAGACGGGCGCGTCGCCATCGGCCTGTTCCCGAACAACCAGCTCGGCAGCGATTCGGACATGACATCCCAGCTGCGCTCCGGCGCGCTCGAACTCGCGACGATGCCGGGCACGGTGCTGTCCACCTTGATCCCGGCCACGTCGCTGACCGGCGTCGGCTTCACCTTCACGAGCTACGACAAGGTGTGGGCGGCGATGGACGGCGAGGTGGGCAACCACATCCGCCGGGCCATCGGCAAGGCGAACCTGGTGCCGTTCGACGCGGTGTGGGACAACGGCTTCCGGCAGGTCACGAGCAGCACCCGGCCGATCCGGGCGCCCGAGGACCTGAAGGGCTTCAAGATCCGCGTGCCCGTCGTTCCCCTGTGGGTGTCCATGTTCTCGGCCCTCGGCGCGGCGCCGACCAGCATCCCGTTGAACGAGGCGTATTCCGCCCTGCAGACCCGGATCGCCGACGGCCAGGAAAACCCGCTGGCGCTGATCGAGGCAGCCAAGTTCTACGAGGTGCAGAAATACTGCTCGCTGACCAACCATGCCTGGGACGGCTTCTGGCTGCTGGCGGGCGGGCGCGTTTGGCGCGGCGTGCCGGCGGACATCCAGGGGGTCATGCAGAAGCACTTCAACGCCGCCGCCCGCAAGCAGCGGGACGACATCGCGCAGGCGAACGCCGACCTGCAGAGGTCGCTGGAAGCGAAGGGGCTGGCGTTCAACCAGACCGACGGCGCCGCGTTCCAGCAGGCGCTGGCGAAAACCTCCTTCTACAAGGATTCGCGGGGCAAGTTCGGCGACGAGGCCTGGGGCCTGCTGCAGAAATACGCCGGCGACATCGGGTGATGCCGTGCGAGCGATGGATTGCCCCACCGCCGGGCGTGTCAGCGTGAGGAGACCGGAATGAGCGGGTTGCTGACCCTTGGGCAGATGCTCACGGCCCATGCGCGCCTGCGCGGGGACCGCATGGGCGTCCGCGATCTGAGCCGCGCCTTGACCTTCCGGCAATGGAACGAGCGGTCGGTCCGCTTGGCCAACGCGCTGCTCGGCCTGGGGCTGGCGAAGGGCGGCCGGGTCGCGGTGCTCGCT
>CALMAB010000349.1 GCA_937858325.1 uncultured Acetobacteraceae bacterium | reverse complement strand
GCCGCGACAATCGCCGGGTTGCGCCTGGAGCGCACGCCCCCGGCGGCTCGCGCCCAGCCCACCCCCGGCGTGCCCACGGAAATGACCGAGCCGCTGTTCAGCCTGAAGCCGGGCGAGACGACGATGATCGAGGCGCCAGACGCCTTCTACGTCATGTCGCTCGCCGAGATCACGGCACCTGACCCGGCCGCCGATCCCCTGGGCACGGCGCAGATCCGCACGGTGCTCACCCAAGCCATCGGCCAGGACATCGAGATGACGGTCGCCACCGCCCTGCGGACACAGGCCAAGCCCCTGGTGAACCGGACCCTGCTGGACAGCGTGGCGCAACCTTGAGCAACAACACACTGAGCAAGGGCGCATGAACGCTTCCGCCTCGCCATCCCAGGCCGCTTTCCGCACCGCATACGACGCCGGGCGCGGCACCCTGATCTGGACCACCGGCGTTGCCGACCTGGAAACGCCGGTTGCGGCCTATCTGAAGCTCGCCGCCGGGCGGGCGAACACGTTTCTGCTGGAAAGCATCGAGGGCGGCGCCGCCCGCAGCCGCTACTCGATCATCGGCATGGAGCCTGACCTTGTTTGGCGCTGCCGTGGCGGCCGGGCCGAAGTCAATCGGCACGCGCGCTCGGCCCCGCACGCCTTCGCCGCCGACGGGCGCGCACCGCTGGACAGCCTGCGGGCGCTGATTGCGGAAGCGCAGCTCGACTTGCCGGAGCACCTGCCACCGATGCTGGGCGGCCTGGTCGGCTACCTCGGCTACGACATGGTGCGCCTGATGGAGCGACTGCCGGACAAGAACGCGGACGTGCTCGGCCTGCCGGACGCCATCCTGATCCGCCCGACGCTGTTTGCCGTGTTCGACAACGTGGCCGACACGCTGACCCTGGCCGCGCCCATCTACCCGCAGCCCGGCGTGTCCGCTTCCCAAGCGTGGGACATGGCGCAGTCGGCGCTGGCCCAGGCCGACGCCGCGCTTGTGCGCCCCCTGCCCCACGCCGCCCCGCCCGTGGCGCTGCCGCCGCAGCCGGAGCCGGCGTCCAACATGACGCAGGCCGAGTTCATGGGCATCGTCGAGCGCATGAAGGAATATATCGTCGCCGGCGATGCATTCCAGATCGTGCCGAGCCAGCGCTTCTCCGTGCCGTTCGCGCTGCCGCCGTTCTCCCTTTACCGCGCGCTCCGCCGCATCAACCCGGCGCCGTTCCTGTTCTTTCTCGATTTCGGCGGCTTCGCCGTGGTGGGCAGCAGCCCCGAGGTGCTGGTGCGGTTGCGCGACGGAGTCGTGACCATCCGCCCCCACGCCGGCACCCGGCCCCGCGGCGCCACCCGCGCGGAGGACGAGCAGCTGGAAGCCGAGCTGCTGGCCGATCCCAAGGAGCGGGCCGAGCACCTGATGCTGCTCGACCTCGGCCGCAACGACGTGGGCCGCGTGGCCAAGCTGGGCAGCGTGCGGGTCGCCGAAAGCTTCCGCATCGAGCGGTTCAGCCACGTCATGCACATCTCCTCTACCGTGGAGGGCAGGCTCAAGCCGGACCTTGAAGCGCTTGACGCGCTGATCGCCG
>CALMAB010000348.1 GCA_937858325.1 uncultured Acetobacteraceae bacterium | reverse complement strand
CGTTGAAGGCATAGCGCAGCCCAAGCAGCAGGCTATGGTTGTAGTTGTCCGTCGTCCGGACCTGGCTGCTGGACACGCCGCCGGGTCCCGACACGGTGCGGCCAAACTCCCGTTCCCCTGCCAGCGCGAAGTAGCGGTACTCGGCCGTCAACGACAAGCCGACGACAGGTGGTATCGGGAAGGACAGGCCGGCAATCGCCTGGTAGGCGAAGCTGTTGTCGGTGCCGCCCTGGCTGTTGACCGTCCCGTCCGTGCTGGCCACCCGCAAGCGACGCGCCACGTAGGAATACCCCGCTCCGGCACCGACGTAGGGAAACACGTAGGGGCTGCCGATGTCGAGGTCGAACAGCACGTTGGCCATCGGCCCGTACTTTTGCTCCCGCCCGCCAACCGACGTGGCGACCTGTCCGACGTTACGGAACGAGCTGGGCCGGTTGTAGCGGTAGTTCCCTTCCAGCTCGATGCGGACGCCGTTGCCGAAGCCGTAGCCCAAGCTGCCTATCGCCACTACGCCCGAGTCAAAGCCGACGCGCGCACCAGACGGAGTGACGGCTCCGTTTGGAAAAAGGACACTCTTGTTGCGCTCGTCCTGCATGAAGTTCCCGCCGCCGCCCGCGCCGATGTAAAGGCCGCTGACCGGCTGGGCACGTGCCACGCCGTGGAACAAGGCCGGGGTGGCAAGTAGCGTGGCGGCCAGCAAGGTCAAGCGCATCAGCAAGAACTCCGGAAACGGCGAGGGCCGGTCCATGCGCGGACCGGCCCCGCCTTCGTTAGCCTTTCAGCAAGCAGTCGTGCCGGTCAGCGCAGCACGATCTCGACGCGTCGGTTCTGCGGCTCGCGCACGCCGTCCGCGGTCGGAACCAGCAGGCGGGTCTCGCCGAAGCCCTGGACCGTGATGGCCTGGCGCGGCACGCCGAGGCGCACGAGCTCGGACGCGACGTTCTGCGCCCGGCGGACCGACAGGCCCTGGTTGTAGCGCGCCGTGCCCGACGTGTCCGTGAAGCCGGACACCTCGATGCGCGTGACCTGGACGCGGGTGGTGGCCTGCGCGGCCTCCGCGATGATCTGGCGCGCACGGTCCGTCAGGTCCGCACGGTCCCAATCGAAGAACACCAGGTAGGTGCGCGCGACTTCCCGCTGCGGGGCGGCGACCGGCGCCGGCGGCGGGGGAGGCGGAGCGGCGTTGAACGCATAGCGGATGCCGAGCATGGCGCTATGGTTGTAATCCTCGTTGAACCGGACCACTGCCCGCGTCGCAACGTTCGGCGCGAAGTACTGGTAGTTGTAGTCACGGTCGCCCGCCATGCCGAAGAAGCGGTACTCACCCGTGATGGCCAGGCCCGGCACCGACGGGACAGGGACGGCCACGCCGACGATGCCCTGGTAGGCGAAGGCGCCCTGGCCCTGGTTGGTGCGCGCCAGCTCACGGAAGCCGGTCGGGAAGCCGGCGCTCGGCCCCGTAAAGCCGGTGAGGCGCACGTTCTGGTCCTGTGCCCAGGCATAGCCGGCGCCGACGCCAATGTATGGGGATACGGGGAACGGGAGGTAGCCGAAGACGTTGGCAAAACCGAGCACGTTCGGGTCGAAATCATACAGGACGTTGACCATCCCACCATACTTCCGCTCGTCGCCGCCGGCGCTGCTGAAGGCTCCCAATCCGCCGCCCTTGATGCCGCTGAACTTGTTGGTGCGGTAATTGCCCTCGAGCTCGACCCGCAGGCCGTTGCCGAAGCCATAGCCGACGCTGAACAGGCCGACAAAGCCCGTATCGGTCTTGATCTTCGTGTTGCTGTCACCGCGCACGTTTTGAATCTGGGTCAACGGGATGCCGGCCTGCGGAAAACCGACGGCCTTGATGTTCTCGTTCTGCAGCCAGTTGGCACCGGCGCCGGCGCCGATGTACAAGCCGCTGATCGCCTCGGCCTTTGCAGCTATGGGGGCGGCCAGGACGGTCGCGGCCAGTAGCGCGCTGCGGAGCTTCATACTTTCTCTCCTCAAAAACAAACTGCGCGTTCAACGCATCCGGGGGCCTGCGGGACTGTTCCCCCGCCTCTCGGTACACATACCATAACACCGATGGACGCGAGTGCGATAAGGGGTCGATACTTTAGCGAAGGTTGTATCTGAAAAGCCACATAGGGCTGAGCAGATATACCACACACCGGCGTGAAGTCCACGCAGCGCAAACTGCAATCGTTTCAACCTGTTGGTTTTCCTAGATGATGCGCGCCTCGAACGGCGGCAGGAGATCCGGCGCCTCGAACTCCAGCACCCACAGGTCGGGATCGCGGCCGACCTGCCGGGCCACGTAGGCGTCGGCCGTGTCCTGGGCCACCTGGCCCGGCCCGGTGGCCCGCATCCAGGCGACATCGCCCTCCCCGGCCCGCACCTGCGACAGCACGCACAGGCCTTCCCGCCCGCGCAGCACGACCAGGATGCCGCCGGCGTCCGGGTCGCCGCTGCGCAGCACGGCGCCGGGCCGCCCGTCCACGTCGCCCATGCGGAGCGCCATCTGCACCCAAAGCTTCGCCTTCACCCGCGCCGCCATGCCAGCCTCCCTTGCCATCGCCGAACGCCCATGTGGCCCGCCTCGCGCGCCATCCCAGCGGCGCCGGCCGCCAAAGCTCCGCTTGGCGCCTGCATCCCTTGAAGCCGGCGCGCGGCGCTGCCACACTCACGGGAGGAGTTTCGCAATGGCTGATCCCAAAACCCTGACGCCGGCGCAGCGCGCATACGAACAGAAGCGGGCCGCAAAGGCGGGCAAGTCGCTGGAAAGCTGGCTGGACGCGAAGCAGAAGCGCGCCGCCGCCGAGGTCAAGGCCGCCGCGCCGCCGGCGCCGAAAAAGAAGCCCGGCCTGATCTCGCGCCTGCTGGACCGGGCGCACAAGCCGCTCTGACGCCGAATGCCCTGGGGTTGAACACCCTCGGGGTCGCCGCCGCCCACGCGGATTGGAGCGTCGATCCCGGCAAGCGGTGGATGGCGCTCGCGCTGCCGGTCGCTGCGGGCTGGGCGCTGCGCGTGGAGCTGGTGGGCGAGGTTTCGACGCTGCTCGCGCGGCTCCATGTCCACGCCCAAGGTGCGCCGGTTGCGCTGGGGGTCGATTTTCCGATTGGCCTGCCGCGCGCCTATGTCGCCCGGCATCTGGACGCCCGCTCAGCCATGCCCCCTTCCCTGGGCTTTCCGGCGTTCCTGCGCGGACTGGAAGACCGTCCGGATTTCCTGTCGGTGTGCGGCACGCTGGACGAGGTCGGGCCGGCGCGGCCGTTCTATCCCATGCGCGGCGCGCGCGGCATGACCCGGCTGTCGCACGCGCAGGCATTGGGACTGGACAGCGCGGCCGGCTTGTCGCGGGCATGCGACGCCGCGACCCCGCACCGTCCGGCGGGTGCGCCGCTGTTCTGGACGCTCGGCGCCAACCAGACCGGCAAGGCGGCCATTGCGGCCTGGCGCGACCTGCTGCTTCCGGCGCTGGCCGGGCCGGAGCCGCCGGCGCTTTGGCCGTTCGACGGGGCGCTGCTGCCGCTCCTGGCGATGGGCGGGGTGGTGCTGGCGGAAACCTATCCTGAGGAGGCGATGCGGCAGCTCGG
>CALMAB010000347.1 GCA_937858325.1 uncultured Acetobacteraceae bacterium | reverse complement strand
GGCCAGCACCGCGTGGAGCAGCGCGGCGCCGCCGGGGTCCTTGATGTCGGCGACCAGGCTCTCCTTGCCGCGGTTGAGCCAGACGAAGTAGCTCGCCAGCCCGTTCACCGCGGCGTCGTAGCCGCGTGCGAAGTCGCCCTCCGGCCGCTCGATCTTGATCACCCGCGCCCCGGCGTCGGCCAGGCGGGAGGAGCAGTACGGGGCGGCCACCGCCTGCTCCAGCGCGACGACCAGCAGGGCGGACAGCGGCTTGGCGCCCGCGTCCCCGTCAGCCCCCGCCCTTTCAGGCCCGATCACGTCAGCCCCCGTGCTTGATGGCGATCATCTTCACGGCGCCGAAGCCGTACAGCGCCTCGAACCCCTTTTCGCGCCCGTGGCCGGACCCCTTCACGCCGCCGAACGGCAGCTCCACCCCGCCGCCGGCGCCGTAGTTGTTGATGAACACCTGGCCCGACTTGACCTTGCGCCCCAGGCGCAGCGCCCGGCCAAGGTCGGAGGTCCAGATGCCGGCGGCGAGGCCGTACTCGGTGGCGTTGGCGACGCGCAGCGCCTCTTCCTCGTCCTTCACGCGGATGGCGACCAGCACGGGGCCGAAGATCTCTTCCTGCGCCAGCCGGTGGTCGGGCGGCACGTTGCCGATCAGGGTCGGGCGGACGTAGAAGCCCTCGCCGGGCACGTTGGAACCGAGCTGGCCCTCCGCCAGGATCGGCAGGCCCTCCTTCTTGGCGAGGTCGATGTAGGACTGCACCCGCTCGCACTGCTTGCGGTTCACCACCGGGCCGAGGTCGAGGTCCTGCGAGGCGGAGCCGACGCGCAGGGCGTTGAACCGCTGCGCCAGGTCGGCGACGAAGCGGTCGTACACCGCGTCCTCCACCAGCACGCGGGACCCGGCGGAGCAGGTTTGCCCGGCGTTCTGCGTGATCCCCTTGGTAATGACGCTGCCCGCCTCCGCCAAATCCGCGTCGGCGAACACGATCTGCGGCGACTTGCCGCCAAGCTCCAGCGTCACGGGAACGGTGTTGCGCGCCGCCGCCGCCTGGATCAGGGAGCCGACCTCGCGCGAGCCGGTGAAGGAGATGTGGTGGATGCCGGGATGCCCGGCCAGCGCGGCGCCCGCCTCCTCGCCCAGGCCCGTCACCACGTTGAGGGCGCCTTTCGGAAAGCCGGCCTCCTCGGCCAGGCGCGCCAGGGCCAGCGCGGTCAGGGAGGTGTCCTCCGCCGGCTTCAGCACCACCGCGTTGCCCATGGCGAGCGCCGGCGCCACGGAGCGCCCGGTCATCTGCATCGGGTAGTTCCACGGCACGATCACGCCGACCACGCCGTGCGGCTCATACACGGTCATCACCGTGAAGCCGTTCTGGAACGGGATGGTGTCGCCATGCACCTTGTCGGCCGCCCCGCCGTAGTACTCGAAGTAGCGGGCGCACACCGCGGCGTCGCTGCGCGCGAGCGAGATCGGCTTGCCGACATCCTCGCTTTCCATCCGGGCCAGCGTTTCCGCGTCGCGCTTGATCAGCTCGGACAGCTTGAGCAGCAGCCGCCCGCGCGCCGTGGCGTCGAGCCGGCCCCATTCGCCGTCCATCGCCCGCTCGGCGGCCTGCACCGCGCGGTCGATCTCGGCGGCACCGCCGCGGGCGATCTCGCCCATCACCTGGCCGTCCGAAGGGTTGACCACCGGGATGGTGGCGTTGGCCGGCGTCCAGGCGCCGCCGATGAAGTTCTGGTGGACGTTCATGGTCGTCTCCTTGTGCCAGATGCGTTTCGGTTCATTTGGGGGCCTTCCGCCGCCCGTCCAATACGGTCTTCACGCGCGACCGATAGGCGGCACGGCGGTCACGCGGGCCAGGTTTGGAAGCGGGACAGCGCTTGGAGGTCCGGCGCGGCCCCAAGCCCCGGCCCGTCCGGCACCGGCACGCGCCCATCCCGCACCGGAAGCAGCGAACCCACCACGAGCTCGCGCGCCGCGTTGGGGTGGCAGTCGAACTCCAGCGTGCCGTCCCCGCCGGCGGCCGCGAGGAGGTGGAGCGAGGCCAGCAGGGCGACGCCACCGCCAAAGACGTGCGGGCAGAAGGACTTGCCGCGCTTGACCGTTTCGGCCGCCACCGGGGCGTTGCCGGTGATGCCGCCCCATTTGGTGATGTCGGGCTGGACCACCCGCAGCACCTCGCCGCCCGCCGCTGCGAGGAGGTCGGCGCCGCGCAGGTTCTCGCCGCCGGCGAGCGCGGTGCGCGAGGCCCCGGCCAGGCGCTCCCATTCCGCCGCCGGCCGGTCCACGCGCAGCGGCTCCTCCAGCCAGCGCAGGCCGAAGGGGGCGAGGCGCTGGGACATACGCAGCGCCGCTTCCAGGTCGAGCGCCTGGTTCGCGTCCGCCATCAGCTCCGCGTCCTCGCCCAGCGCCTCGCGCAGCGCGCGGACGTTGCGGAAGTCGAGCGCCTCGCCGAAGCCGATCTTCAGCTTGAAGGCGCGGTGGCCCTCCGCCCGCCGGGCCAGCGCGAAGCGCTCCGGCCCGTCCGGGTTGATGCCGGTGGCATAGACCGGGACGCTGTTCGCCGCCTCGCTACGCAGGAGGCGGCAGAGCGGGACGCCCTGCTTCCTGGCGAACAGGTCCCAGACCGCGATGTCGATCCCGGCCAGGGCCTGGGCGACCGGACCCACCTCGGCGGTTTGCAGCACCAGCACGTCCAGCTCGGCGTCGAGCGCGCGGAACACGTCGCCAGGCCCGGCGAAGTCCCGCCCCACGATGCGCTCGCCGAAATCGGCCGCGAGCCGCGCCCGGTGCTCGGCGCCCACCGAAGGCCAGTTGCACCAGGTCTCGCCCCAGCCTTCCACCCCGTCCTCGTCGGTGACGCGCACGTAAACGGCGGGGCGGTCGCGGAAGGTGCCGAAGGAAACCTTGATCGGAGCCGCAATCGGCACGCGGAAGGCGAAGGCCTCGACGCGGGCGATGCGGATCATGCGCCCGGCCTCGCTCATCCCGCCGTCAAACCGTCCGCCCCCCGTCCACGGGGAAGTCCACCCCGGTGATGAACTCGGCCTCGTCCGAAGCCAGGAACAGCGCCGCGTTGGCGATGTCGGACGGGCGCGACAAGCGGCCCAGCGGAATGGTGGCGAGGAACCGCGCCCGGTTCTCCGGCGTGTCCGGCACCCCCATGAAGTCCTCGAGCAGCCCGGTCTCGCCCATCACCGGCGAGATGCAGTTCACCCGGATCTTCCAAGGCGCCAGCTCGACGCCGAGCGACTTCGACACGAGGTTCACCGCCCCCTTGGTGGCGTTGTACCAGGTGAGGCCGGGCCGCGGCCGGATGCCGGCGGTGGAACCGACGTTCAGGATCACCCCGCCGCCATTCCCGCGCATGACCGGCGCGACCTCGCGCACGAACAGGTAGATCGACTTCACGTTCACCCGGAACATGCGGTCGAACTCGTCCTCGCCCACCTCCAGCAGCGGCTTGTTCTTGTGCGTGGTGCCGGCGTTGTTCACCAGGATGCCGGGCGTGCCCAGCCGCGCCGCGGTTTCCCGCACGACCCGGGCCACGTCCGCGGACGCGCCCACGTCGGCCTGCAAGGCGATGGCCCCCTCGCCCAACCTTTGCGCCACGCGCTCCGCCGCGTCCCCGCGCAGGTCCACCACGGCGACCTTGGCCCCCTCCTCGACGAACCCTTGGGCGATGCCTTCCCCGAAGCCGCCACCCCCGCCCGTCACGATTGCAACCTTGCCCGCGAGCCTCATTGCTTTTTCTCCCTTTGTCATTCCCAACCCTGTCTCAGGGCCAGAGCATCTGCGTTTCGACCGAGATGATCGGGTCGATCTGCGCGGTGAAGTTCGGCAGGTCGGCGAGCAGCACCTTGCCTTCCGGGCTGGCAAAGGCGGCGTGCAGGTCCTCCTCGGAATCGAACCACAGCTCGGAAAAGCCGTCATAGCCGAAGGCGCTGAAGCGCTCGCGGTCCACCAGGTTCACCGAGTAGCGGCGCAGGCCGGGCAGCTTCTTGCACAGTTCCGCGTGGGTTCCCATCCAGTGCTGGACGAACTGCTCGTGCGTCATGTCCTCGCGCTTCTTCAGGATGCCGAGGCGCTTCGTGTAGGTCCGGCTCATGCGCGGGTCTCCGTTGCGGCTGGCGGGGAAAGTGTCTCGCACTCCCCCAGCAGTTCGGGGTCGGTGACTTCCATGTCGTTGGTGACGTGGGCGGGCATGGCGTTCTCCTTCCTTGCTAGGCTGAGTCGGCGAGCGCGGGTTGCGCCTCGATCATCCGGAGCCGGGCGTTCTCCAAATGCGCGCGCATGGCCCGGCGTGCTTCCTCGGGCCGCCGCTGCCGGATCGCGAGCAGGATGCGCGTGTGGTCGGCCAGTACGCTGCGGCTGCGCTCCAGGTGGGCGAAGCGCGACAGGAAGCGCGACAGGTTCACGCCGTGCGAGATGTCCTGCTCGACGGTCCTGATCGCATCCACGAAGCGCCGGTTGCGCGAGGCGCCGGCCACCGCGAGGTGGAAGCGGAAGTCGAGGTGCGCCGCCGGGCTGCCCTCAAGGGCTGCGCGGGCGTAGCGGCCGATCACCTCCTGGATGGCGTCCAGGTCAGAGTCGAGCCGGCGCTCGGCCGCCAGCGCCGCGGCCTGCGGCTCGATGGCGCCGCGGAACTCCAGGTTGTCCAGCATCTCGCGCCGCTTGCGGACCACCTGCGCGGACGAGACCTCCTCCGGTTGGCTCTTCTGCACAAAGGAGCCGGCGCCGCGGCGGGACACGATCACGCCCTGCTCCCGCAGCCGCTTCAGCGCCTCGCGCACCACCGGGCGGGACACCTCGAACAGGGCGCAAAGCCCGTTCTCGGACGGCAGCGGATCGCCCTCGCCGAACGCGCCGGTGACGATCTTGTGCAGCAGCACGGTGTAGGCGT
>CALMAB010000346.1 GCA_937858325.1 uncultured Acetobacteraceae bacterium | reverse complement strand
GCCAGGCCATCGCGCTGGAGCTGATCGCGCAAAGCGACATCCTGGTGGAGAACTTCAAGGTCGGCGCGCTGGCCAAGTACGGCCTGGGCTACGAGCAGTTGCACGAACGGTTCCCGGGCCTTGTTTACTGCTCCATCACCGGCTTCGGGCAGACCGGGCCGTATGCGCCGCGGCCGGGCTATGACAGCCTGATCCAGGCGATGGGCGGCATCATGAGCCTGACCGGCGAGCCGGACGGCCTGCCGCAGAAGGTGGGCGTGCCGGTCGCGGATTTGTTCGCCGGGCTGTACGGCTGCATCGGCGTGCTGGCGGCGCTGCGCCATCGGGAAGCGACGGGGCAGGGGCAGCAGGTGGACATCGGCATGTTGGACACGCACGTGGCGTGGCTGGCGAACCAGGGCATGAACTACCTGGCCACCGGGGAGAACCCGGCGCGGCTCGGCAACCAACACCCGAACATCGTGCCGTACCAGGTGTTCCCGACGGCGGACGGTTATCTTGTCTTGTCAATCGGCAACGACCCGACGTTCAAGCGGTTCTGCGACAGCTACGGCTTGTCGCACCTGCTGGACGACCCGCGCTTCGCCACCAACGCCGCCCGGGTCGGCAACCGCGCCTTGGTCACGGAAACCCTGGGTCCCGTGCTGCGCCAGCGCCCGACGGCGCAGTGGGTCGAGGAGCTTGAGGCGCTGAAGATCGGTTGCGGCCCGATCAACACGTTGAAAGAAGTGTTCGCCGACCCGCAGGTGCAGGCGCGCGGCACGGTGCTGACCATGCCGCATCCGTCCAACCCGGATGGCGTGACGGTGATCGCCAACCCGGTGCGCTTGTCGGAAACTCCGGCCGACTACCGCATGGCCGCGCCGACACTGGGCCAGCACACCGAGGAGGTGCTGGGTGCCCGCCTGAAGCTGGCGCCGAAGCAGTTGGCGGAGTTGCGCGCAAAAGGCGTGATATAACCGGCGGCAGCCCCTAGATGATGGGGACCGCCGCGGCCCCGGACCCCACAGGAGTTCCATGAACGAGCAATCCCCGCCTTCCAGCCCCACCCGCTTCTTCTCGGCCAGCCTCGCCGAGACCGACCCGGAGCTTGCCGCGGCCATCGGTGCCGAGCTGGTGCGCCAGCAGGATGGCATCGAGCTGATCGCCAGCGAGAACATCGCCTCCGCCGCCGTGCTGGAAGCCCAAGGGTCGGTGCTGACCAACAAGTATGCCGAGGGCTACCCCGGCCGGCGCTACTACGGCGGCTGCTTCGAGGTGGACCGCGCGGAAACCCTGGCCATGGACCGCGCCAAGACGCTGTTCAACTGCGCCTACGCCAACGTGCAGCCGCATTCCGGCGCGCAGGCCAACCAGGCGGTGTTCCTCGCCTTGCTGCAGCCCGGTGACACCATCCTGGGCATGAGCCTCGCCGCCGGCGGGCACCTGACGCACGGCGCCGCGCCCAACCTGTCGGGCAAGTGGTTCCGCGCCGTGCAGTACGGCGTGCGGCAGGAAGACGGCCTGCTCGATTACGAGGAGTTGGAACGCCTGGCCCGGGCGGAAAAGCCGCGCATGATCATCGCCGGCGGCTCGGCCTATCCGCGCGCCATCGACTTCGCCCGCATCCGC
>CALMAB010000345.1 GCA_937858325.1 uncultured Acetobacteraceae bacterium | reverse complement strand
CCCGACGTGGCCGCGCGCCTCGCGGCACGAATTGCGGAGGCGCTGGCATGACCGCGCCGGTCGTGCGGTTCCGCCGGCTGGACGGCAACGCCGACCTGCCGATCCCCGCCTACGCAACCGCCGGGGCGGCCGGGTTCGACCTGCGTGCCGCGGTGCCGGGCGACGCGCCGCCGCTGCTGCGGCCCGGCGAGCGCCTGCTGGTGCCGACCGGCTTTGCCTGCGCCGTGCCGCACGGCTACGAGATGCAGGTCCGGCCGCGGTCGGGCCTCGCGGTGAAGCACGGCGTCACGGTCGCGAACACCCCCGGCACGGTGGACAGCGATTACCGCGGCCCGCTCATGGTCGTGTTGATCAACCTCGGCCACGAGGCGTTCACCATCCGCCGCGGCGACCGGATCGCCCAGGCCGTGGTTGCCCCGGCGCCGCAACTCACGCTGGTCGAGGTCGAGGACCTGGACGCCACGGTGCGGGGGGAGGGTGGCTTCGGTTCGACCGGGGTGGAGTAGTCAGGTGTCGAAGCTGCCGGGCGACCGCTGGCCGATCATCGACAGCAGCTCGCGCCGGGTCGCGAAGTCGTTGCGGAACGCGCCGAGCATCCGGCTCGTCACCATGCTGACCCCGGGCTTGTGGACGCCGCGGGTGGTCATGCACTGGTGCCCGGCCTCGATCACCACGCCGACGCCGTGGGGCTGCAGCACTTGGTCGATGGTGCCGGCGATCTGCACCGTCAGCTTCTCCTGGATCTGCAGCCGCTTGGCGTAGGCGTCCACCACGCGGGCCAGCTTGCTGATGCCCACCACCCGGCGGTTCGGCAGGTAGGCCACGTGGCAGCGGCCGATGATGGGCACCATGTGGTGCTCGCAGTAGCTTTCCAGCCGGATGTCGCGCAGCAGCACGATCTCGTCATAGCCCTCGACCTCCTCGAACGTGCGTTCCAGCAGGGACACGGGATCCACGGTGTAGCCGCTGAACAGCTCCTTGTAGGACTTCACGACGCGCTTCGGCGTGTCGCGCAGGCCCTCGCGCGTCGGGTCGTCGCCGGCCCAGCGCAGCAGGACGCGCACCGCGGCCTCGGCCTCCTCCGCCGTGGGACGGCCCTCGCTGACGGAGGGCGTGGACGCGGCAGTCGGGGTGATGCTGTTCAAGGTGCAGGCGCCTTCAAGGGAACGCCCTGGCCAGGGCCGGGCGAGGTTATTCGTTTCGCAAAAGGTAATGCCGCCTCCGGGCCGCGGCAAGCGGCCCAGCCATGTGGCTTGTTATGAATAGATAATATTCTGAGTCAATGGACGCTTCGGGCGTCGCTGGGACCGTCGAGGCTGAACGTCGGCACGGCGGCGTCGAACGCCTCGCCGGTCGCGGACACCACCATGTGGTAGGCGCCCGCCATGAAACCCGACGCGGTGCCGAGCGGCGTGCCGGAGGTGTACTCGAACGCTTCGCCGGGCGCCAGCCGCGGCTGCTTGCCCACCACGCCGGGGCCTTCGACCACCTCCGTGCGGCCGCGGGCGTCGGTGATGCGCCAGGTGCGGCGCAGCAGCTGCACGGTCTCCGTTCCCTGGTTCTCGATCCGCACCTGGTAGGCCCAGACCCAGGCGCCCGCGTCGGGGTCGGAGTGGTCGGGCAGGAAGGCGGCCTGCACGCTGACCACGACGCCCCGGGTGGTGGCGCTGTAGCGCGGCGCCATGGCCGGGCCTATTCCGCCGCCGCGCGGACAGGCCCGCCGTGCAGGCGCCCGGCTTGCAGCGTATCAAGCGCCTGCGCCAGGTCGTCCGTGAGGTCGGCCGCGTCCTCCAGACCGACCGACAGCCGGACCACGCCGTCGGTGATGCCGAGCCGCGCGCGCTCCTCGGCGCCGATCCGCATGTGGGTGGTGGTGGCCGGGTGCGTCACCAAGGACTTCGAGTCGCCGAGGTTGTTGGACACCGCGATCAGCCGGAACGCGTTCATCGCCGCGAACGCCGCGGGCTTGCCGCCGGCCAGCTCGAACGCGACCAGCGTGCCGCCGGCGCTCATCTGCGACATGGCCAAAGCATGCTGCGGGTGGTCGGGCCGCCCGGGAAACCAAACGCGCGACACCGCCGGGTGCCGGGCCAGCATGTCGGCGGCAACCGCGGCGGAGGCGCAGGCGGCCTGCACCCGCAGGTGCAGCGTTTCCAGCCCCTTCAGCAGCAGCCAGGCGTTGAACGGCGACAGGCTCGGCCCGGTGTTGCGCAGGAACGGCTGCAGCGTGTCCTCGACCCAGGCCTTGCGCCCCAGCACGGCGCCGCCCAACACCCGGCCCTGGCCGTCGATGTGCTTGGTGCACGAATACACCACCACGTCGGCGCCCAGCTCGAGCGGCTTCTGCAGGAGGGGCGTCGCGAACACGTTGTCCACCACGACGAGCGCGCCGGCCTCGTGCGCCAGGCCGCACACGGCGCGCAGGTCCACGATGTCGAGCATCGGGTTGGACGGGCTTTCCACCAGCACCAGCGCGGCCGGCCGGGACAGCGCCGTGCGCCAAGCGTCCAAGTCGGCGCCGTCCACGAACTCCGAGGCGATGCCGTAGCGCGGCAGCAGCGTCGAGACAATCCAGTGGCACGACCCGAACAGCGCGCGGGACGCCACCACGCGGTCGCCGGCCTTGAGGTGGGACAGCATGGCGCCGTGCACCGCGGCCATGCCGGTCGCCGTGGCCCGGCACGCTTCCGCGCCCTCGATCAGCGCGAGCCGGTTCTCCAGCATGGCGACGGTGGGGTTGCCGAAGCGGGTGTACTGGTAATGGCTCACGTCGCCGGTGAAGGTGGCCTCCGCCTGCTCGGCGCTGTCGTAGACGAAGCCGGAGGTGAGGAACAGCGCCTCCGCCGTTTCGCCGTGGGGCGTCCGGGCGGTGCCCCCGTGGACCAGTTGCGTGGCGGGGCGGTGGTTGGGCATGGAACGGTGCTCCAAAGAAGACCGTAGATGCCGACGGCGCCAGCGTGCGCTGGGGGGCCGAGGGCCTCTTTAGCGCGCTTGTTTCACCTCGCCGCAATCCGGCCGGACAAATCACGAGGGGCGCCCGTGCGGCGCCGCAAGCAGATTAGGTGCCGGGGCGTTGCATGGTCAACGGCGAATTCGTATAACGGTCCCGTCGCGGGTGTAGTTCAATGGTAGAACGGCAGCTTCCCAAGCTGCATACGAGGGTTCGATTCCCTTCACCCGCTCCAAGCCATTCCCTGGCCGTTGCTTCGGATGACAGCACCCGCCGGCGGAACGCCCCCGTCGTACGGCGGTAGGCTATTCGTCCCGGCACGGCCCCGGCGCACCCTCACAATAAACGGAACGGCATCAGCGCGCCGCGAAGGCCCAAGCAACGGCTCGGGCACCCGGCACCGTGGTCGATCTGGCCGCTACGGGCTTCCTACGCGACCCTTGAATCCGGGCTAGTTTCGATATATCTGATTTTCCGTTATATCGAAATACAATCGGAGATACCATGTTCCACAAGCACAATCACGGCGGTCACCATCACGGACCCGGGCGCCGCTTTGCCCACGGCGAGCGCGGCCAGGACGGCGA
>CALMAB010000344.1 GCA_937858325.1 uncultured Acetobacteraceae bacterium | reverse complement strand
CCACCAGGCCGCGCCGGCGTAGGATGGCGCGCCCGGCGCGGAGAGCAGCGTCACCGCTCGCCCCGGCATCAATGCCGCGCGGGCGTGCGGCAGGCCATGGATGACAACAGCCGGTGGAAGCACCATGCTTGACGTTCAAGCGGTTACACGCTTTCTGTTCAAGTCGGAACGAAGCTTCGGGACAGAGCCATGGACAACAACACCCAACCGGCCCAAACCGTCCATCCCGCCGAACGGCTGGAAGCAGCACTTGCGCGCATCGCCCGGCAAGCCAACGCCCCCGATCCGGTGGCAACCGAGGTCGCCGCCCGGCTCGACGGCCTGATCGCGCAGCTGCGCAGCGCGCTCGAAAAGTAAGGGGATCGCGGCCATGGCCCAGCTCACCGTGAAGATCAACGGCTATGCCTACACCGTCGCCTGCGCGGACGGGCAGGAGCAGCACCTGCAGGCCATGGCCGAGCAGGTCGAGTCGCGGGTGGATCGGATCAGGGCGCTCGGCAGCCAAAGCGGCGAGGCGCGGCTCCTGGTGCAGGCCGCGTTGCTGATGGCGGACGAGCTGCACGACCTCAAGCTGGAAATGGCGGCGCTGCGCCGGACCCTGCCGGTCACGGCGGATGACGGCGCGCTCAACGACCGCCTGTCGGCGCTGGCTGACCGTGCCGAGGAGATTGCAGCGACGCTGGAGAGACACTAAATAGGTGGGGCGGGGCTGCCCGGTGCGTCAGGTACTACACCCCCGGGGCCAATAAGCACTCCCTTGGGAGCTGGCACTGCTGTGATCGTGGTCATGGTAACCGGCGCCCACCTGCGCAAGCAGGCTTCGGGAGGGTGCAACGCCAACGGCCAGGGCGGCTCCGTATTCCTTTCATGACCCATCGCAAGCAGCAGCAGCGTGCCGCCGCCCATGCCGTCCGGGCCGGACAGGACCCGGCGCTTGGCGTGCATTTGGCCGGGCGGCTCCTGGCAGCCTGGCGGTTCCGGCCCCGCTCGGTCGTTGCCGCGTTCTGGCCTTTGGCCGGGGAGATCGACATCCGCCCGCTGTTGCTGGCCTTGGCCGGCCGGGGGCATCCAATTGTGCTGCCGGTGACGCCGGCGCGCGGCAACCCGCTGAGTTTTCAGCGTTGGCGGCCCGGCGACGTGCTGACGCGGGAACGATTCGGCACGGTCCGGCCATGCGGCGAACCCATGGCGCCTGACCTGCTGCTCGTGCCGCTGCTCGCTTTTGACGGCGGGTGCCGGCGCTTGGGCTACGGCGGCGGCTTCTACGACCGGACCCTCGCCGCTCTGCCCGGCCGCACCGCCATCGGCTGCGCCTTCGCGGCGCAGCGCGTGGATTGCGTGGCGACGGACGTGCATGACATCCCGCTCCACGCCGTCGCGACCGAGCGCGGCCTCATGCTGCCAAAGGACTGACCATGCGTATCTTGTTTCTGGGCGATGTTGTCGGGCGATCTGGCCGGGACGCCGTGGCCGCCGCCCTGCCGCGGCTGCGCGCCGCGCTGCTGGCGGACCTTGTGGTGGTGAACGGGGAGAACGCCAGCCACGGCTTCGGCCTGGCGCCCGAGATGGCGCAAGCCCTGTTCGCCGCGGGCGCCGACGTGATCACGCTGGGCAACCATTCTTGGGACCGCCGCGAGCTGATCCCCTACATCGCGCAGGAGCCGCGGGTGATCCGTCCGTTGAACTTTCCGCCGGGTACGCCGGGCGCCGGGTCGTTCGTCGTGGCGCTGGCGGACGGGCGGCGGGCGCTGGTGCTGAACGCCATGGGCCGGCTGTTCATGGACGCGCTGGATTGCCCGTTCCGCGGCACGGCGGAGCTGCTGGCGCGCTTCAAGCTGGGCGCCAGCGTGTCGGCAGTCGTGGCGGACTTCCACGCGGAGGCGACGAGCGAGAAGATGGCCTATGCCCATTCCTTTGACGGCGCCGTGTCGCTCGTGGTCGGCACCCACACGCATTGCCCCTCGGCTGACCACCAAATCCTGCCGGGCGGCACCGCGTTCCAGTCCGACGCCGGGATGTGCGGGGACTACGACAGCGTGATCGGGATGGCCAAGGAGGGCGCCGCCGCCCGGTTCTGGTCCAAGATGCCCGGCGAGCGGATGCAGCCGGCGGGCGGGGAAGCAACAGTGTGCGGGCTGTTCGTGGTGACGGATGACCGGACGGGGCTGGCGGTCAGCGTGGAGCCGGTGCGGCAGGGGGGACGGCTTTCGCAGGTGATGCCGGGTGGTGTCTCGGTCTAAGGCTTCGCAACTGGTGCGAAGCAGACCGTAAAACCCGTCCGGGCTTTTAGCCGAACACTAAATCCAGCTTCACGATGATCTCCGGCGCGAGGGCGAGGCCGATGTGATCGCCTGGCCGATGCGTGGTCATCTCGCCATACGCATCACCGTCCGGATTGCGGTAGGCGTACAGCACGCGGCGCTGCAAATCGACGATCCACAGTTCGGCGATGCCGGCGCGCGAGTACAAGGGCAATTTCACGTTTTGGTCGAAGCGGAGCGAACTGTCTGCCACTTCCACCAGGAGCAGCACGTCGGCAGGGCCGGGTCGCTCACCCGTTGCGTAGAAATCAGCACGCCGCCGCAAGACGGCCAGGTCGGGCTGCGGTTCGCTCGACCGATCAAGCCGGATTGGGTTCTGCGGCGATATGATCGCTCGGCCAGCGCACGCCAGGAACAGCGCCTCGTTCAACTCGCAAACGCTGGCCGCGTGACCTTGGCCAATCGGCGCCATGTCGATCAGGTCCCCATCGAGCAATTCTATCCGGTCGCCCTCGCCAAAGATGCCGGCTTCGGCCATGCGGTGATACTCGTCCACATTCAGCCTGTGCCGGGCTGGCGCGGCAGCCAAGTCGTCCATAGGCAGCTCCGTCCTTCCAAGGGAACCCTATCATGCCCGCGGCCAGGTTGGCACGTGTCGCGCAGCCGCCGCAGCCGCTTTCCGATTGGACGCCGGAATGTGCGGCGACGCGGTTCGGGTTTGAAATGCTGGGCGGCCCGTTGCAGCCGGTGGGCGGGAGCGGCGGTGTGCGGGCTGTTTGTGGTGACGGATGACCGGACGGGGCTGGCGGTCAGCGTGGCGCCGGTGCGGCAGGGAGGGGCGGCTGTCACAGGCGATGCTGGGTGAGTAGGCGGCCCAAGTTCCATCTGGAATACTCAGAAGGGTGGATGAGTAGTGCGTCAGCGCAGACCGCAACTGGACAGAATATTAGATACTGTTGAGGCGAGCTGACCTACGTGCACCGGTGTTGCCAAGGCTGCTACGCCGGCCATGCCAAGCGTCCTCACTGGCGGCAGCGCGTGTGCCTGCACCACAAAAAACTGCCATTGCGCGGGATCGCGATGGTCCGCTTGTTCCCTGTCTGTGATCGGGTGCCACGCAAGCACGTAGATCTCGGCATTCCGACCCGGCCGCGCCACATACGTCTCGCCTTCCCAGTATCCCTTGCGCGCTCCGACATCCCAACGGGCAACTGTGGGTGCCTTTGATTTCCAGCTTTGACACGCTGCGGATTGCTTTACCTCAAGTTGCGCGCCAGCGGGGTGCGTGAAGTCGCAGCGATGGTAATCCTCCGAGCACCAACGCCATTCCGGACACAGTACGGTGGCAACGATCGCTTCGGCAATGAGGCCGCGGCTGCTGTTCATCACCAGTCTCGATCCAAACGCGCGCTCGGCGGCAAGCTCGACGATTTCAGACGGACTGACCATCAATTATGTTACGCCGGCTTCCACAATCTTAGATTGCCATAGCAGGAGTCGTTCTGTCCACGTCATAACCGGTCTGCGCCGTCCGGCTAGAATCGGTTTCAAGCCTGCGTCCCGGCTGCTACGCTCATGCCTCGCGTTCATGGATCAAGACCTTCCTAATGGCCGGCCACAGCCAGTTCAAGAACATCATGCACCGCAAGGGCGCGCAGGACGCCCGGCGTGCCCGGCAGTTCGCCAAGCTGATCCGCGAGATCACCGTGTCCGCCCGCATCGGCCTGCCCGACCCCGCCGCCAACCCGCGGCTGCGCGCCGCCATGGCGGAAGCGCGCGGGGCCAACATGCCGCGCGACACCATCGAGCGCGCGGTGAAAAAGGCGACCGGCGCCGCGGGCGGCGAGGACTACGTGGACGTGCGCTACGAGGGTTATGGCCCCGCAGGCGTCGCGGTGATCGTGGAGGCGTTGACCGACAACCGCAACCGCACCGCCTCCGACGTGCGCGCCGCCTTCAACAAGCATGGCGGGGCGTTGGGGGAAACCAACTCGGTCGCCTTCATGTTCACGCGCTTGGGTGTCATCCAGTACCCGCCGGAGGCCGCCACCGCCGATGCCATGCTGGAAGCCGCCATCGACGCCGGGGCCGACAACGTCGAAAGCGGGCCGGACGGGCACGAAGTCACCTGCGCGCCCGAGGATTGGCAGGCGGTGCGCGACGCGCTGGAAACCCGGTTCGGCCCGCCCGCCGCGGCCCGCCTCGATTGGCGGCCCGGCACGACGGTGACGCTCGACGAGGAGCGCGCCGCCAGCCTGCTCAAGCTGATCGACGCGCTGGAGGACAACGACGACGTGCAGAACGTTTATGCCAACTTCGAGATCCCGGACGCCGTGCTGCAGGCGCTGTCGGCCTGATGGGAGCGGGGGCGCGCCTGATGGGGATCGACCCGGGGCTGCGCTTCACCGGCTGGGGCGTGATCGACGTGCATGGCAACCGGCTGCGCCACGTGGCCGACGGCGTGATCGCCACGGACAACACGGACAGCGTGCCGCACCGCCTGAAGGCCCTGCACGACGCGCTCACCCTGCTGTTCCGGGAGCACCGCCCGGACGAGGCCGCGGTGGAGGAAACCTACGTGAACCGCAACGGCACCGCGACCTTGAAGCTCGGCTACGCCCGCGGGGTGGCGCTGCTGGCGCCGGCGATGGCGGGCATCCTGGTCTCCGAGTACGGCGCGATGGGCGTGAAGCAGGCGGTGGTCGGCACCGGGGGCGCCACCAAGGAGCAGGTGGCGCTGATGGTCCGCCGCCTGCTGCCCGGTGCCACGCTGCGCCGGGCGGACGCCGCCGACGCGCTGGCGGTCGCGATCTGCCATGCCCATCACCGCGCCACCCGGCTCCGCGTCGTCGCCGGCACGGTCATGGCGTGATCGCGCTGCTCAACGGCCGGGTCGATGCGTTGGAGGCCGGGAGCTGCATCATCGACGTGAACGGCGTGGGCTATCTGGTGCAGGCCTCCACCCGGACGCTCGCGGCGCTGCCGCCGGCGCCGGCGGTGGCGCGCGTGCTGATCGAGACGCACGTGCGGGACGACGCCATCACCCTTTACGGCTTCGCCGACCCGGCGGAGCGCGAATGGTTCCGCCTGCTGCTCACCGTCCAGGGCGTCGGTGCCAAGGTCGCGCTGAGCATCCTGTCCGCCTTGTCTCCGGACGGCCTGATCAACGCCATTGCCGCCGGCGACCGCGCCAGCCTGACCCGCGCCCCCGGCGTCGGCGCCAAGCTGGCGATCCGGCTGCTGAGCGAGCTTCGCGACAAGGCGGGCACCATGCCGAGCGGACCCGGCTTCGCGATCCCCGTCGCCCCCGAAGGCGGTACGGAGGCGGACGCGCTGTCGGCCTTGGTCAACATCGGCTACCGCCGGTCGGAAGCTTATCCCGTCGTGGTGCGGATCATGGCCGGGCTGGGGGAGGGCGCCGGGCTTGACCAGGTGATCCGCGACAGCCTGCGGGAGCTGGCCATCAAATGAGTGACAACCATTAAATGAGCGACGACCGCACCCTCGACCCCGTTCGCGGGGAGGACGACGCCGGAGAGGCGAGCCTCCGCCCGCAGACGCTTGCCGAGTTCATCGGGCAGAAGGCGAGCCGGGAAAACCTGCGCATCTTCATCCAGGCTGCCCGGGGACGCGCGGAGGCGATGGACCACGTGCTGCTGCACGGGCCGCCGGGCCTCGGCAAGACGACGCTGGCGCAGATCGTGGCGCGGGAGCTGGGCGTGGGGTTCCGCGCGACCTCCGGCCCCGTGATCCAGCGCGCCGGCGACCTGGCCGCCATCCTCACCAACCTGCAGCCGCGTGACGTGCTGTTCATCGACGAGATCCACCGGTTGCAGCCCGCCATCGAGGAGGTGCTGTATCCCGCGATGGAGGATTTCCAGCTCGACCTGATCATCGGGGAAGGCCCGGCGGCGCGCAGCGTGCGGATTGACCTGTCGCCGTTCACCCTGGTGGGCGCCACGACGCGCGCCGGGCTGCTGGCGACGCCGTTGCGCGACCGCTTCGGCATCCCGCTGCGGCTGATCTTCTACACCTATGCCGAGCTTGAGCTGATCGTGGCGCGCGGCGCGGAGAAGCTCGGCTTCAACCTGACGGCCGAGGGCGCGGCGGAGATCGCGCGCCGGTCTCGCGGCACGCCGCGCATCGCCGGCCGCCTGCTGCGCCGGGTGCGGGACTTCGCGACCGTCGCCGGGCAGAACCCGGTGGACCGCGCGATGGCCGACGCGGCGCTGACCCGGCTGGAGGTGGACCGCCTGGGCCTTGACGCCATGGACCGCCGCTACCTGCGCCGCATCGCCGAGCACCACGCAGGCGGCCCGGTCGGAGTCGAGACCTTGGCCGCCGCCCTGGCGGAAGCGCGCGACACGCTGGAAGACGTGATCGAACCCTATCTGATCCAGGAAGGCATGATCCTCCGCACCAGCCGCGGCCGGATGCTGGGGGAGGCGGGATGGCGCCACCTGGGCCTGGCGCCCCCAACCAATCAGCCGCAGCTCGACCTGCTGCGCGACCACGCCGTTGACCCGGCGTCTCCGGAGTGACCACGTTCCGCCTGTGCTTGCGGGTTTATTACGAGGACACCGACGCCGGCGGCATCGTTTATCACGCGCGCTATCTGGCCTTCGCGGAGCGTGCGCGGACGGAGGCGCTGCGGGAAGCCGGGGTGCCCCATGCGGAGCTGGCCGCCGGGCACGGGCTGTCTTTCGTGGTGCGGCGCGCGGAGATAGGCTACCTGCGGCCGGCACGGCTCGACGAGGAACTCGTCGTGGTCACAGGCCCATGGGCGATGGGGGGCGCGTCCGTAAGCGTGCAGCAACGGTTCGAGGTCGCCGGGCAGGCCGTGGCGGCCTTGGACATCAATCTCGCCTGCGTGCGGCAGGCGGACGGGCGGCCGGCGCGGATTCCGGACCGTTGGCGCACGGCGTTGGCCGGCAAAGCGGAAGGAGTTTGAGTTGGATCGTGCGGCGGTGGATGCGGCGAATTTGCCAATAGTCGGCGACATGTCCGTAGTCGGGCTGTTCCTGCAAGCGGATCTGGTGGTCAAGACCGTGCTGATCCTGCTGCTGCTCGCCAGCGTGTGGGTTTGGGCCATCGTGTTCGAGAAGGTCATGACGCTGCGCCGGGCCAACCGGGCGGCGGACGGGTTCGAGGACCGGTTCTGGTCCGGCGGCAGCCTGGACGACATGTATGAGGGGGAGGGCGCCAAGCCCACCCATCCGCTGGCCGCCGTGTTCGGCGCCGCGATGGGCGAATGGCGGCGCAGCGCCCGGGTGGCCGGGGCCGACATGAGCCGCGGCAGCGTGCGGGACCGCGTGGACCGCACGGTGGCCGTCACCATCCAGCGCGAGATGGACCGCATGGAGCGTTGGATGGTGTTCCTGGCGTCCGTCGGCTCCACCGCGCCGTTCATCGGCCTGTTCGGCACGGTGTGGGGCATCATGCGCAGCTTCTCGGCGATTGCGACCAGCCGCAACACCAACCTGTCCGTGGTGGCGCCCGGCATTGCGGAGGCGCTGTTCGCCACCGCCATCGGCCTGGTGGCGGCGATCCCGGCGGTGCTGGCCTACAACAAGCTCAGCAACGACCTGTCCCGCTTCGCCGCCCGCATGGAGGGCTTCGGGTCGGAGTTCGCCGCCATCCTGTCGCGCCAGTCCGAGGAAAGGGTCTGACGGTGGCGGGTCCGACCACCAGGCGGGGCAGGGGCCGCTACCGCCCGCTCGCCGAGATCAACGTGACGCCGCTCGTGGATGTCATGCTGGTGCTGCTGATCGTGTTCATGGTGGCCGCGCCCTTGATGACCTCCGGCGTGCCGGTGGACCTGCCCAAGACCAGCGCCGCGCCGCTGAACCAGGACGCCGACCCCCTGACCGTTTCGGTGAACGCGGAGGGCAAGATCTTCCTGCAGGACGCGGAGGCGACCCTGCCGGAATTGGTCAGCCGGTTGCAAGCGGTGTCCGACAACAAGACGGACCGCCGCATCTTCGTGCGGGGCGACAAGGGCATCAACTACGGCCGCGTGCTGGAGGTGATGGCGACCATCACGCAGGGCGGCTTCACCAAGGTGGCGCTGCTGGCGGAGCAGACCGGCGGTCCGGCCGCCAAGTCCGCGAC
>CALMAB010000343.1 GCA_937858325.1 uncultured Acetobacteraceae bacterium | reverse complement strand
GGCCAACACCGCGGGCAGCGCGCCGACCACCATGCCCCGCGCCGCCGCCGCGTCATGGGCCGGCCCGGGCGCCGCCACGCACAGCCGCACGCCGTCGAGATCGGTCAGGTGGAATGCCCGGCGATCCAGTTGCAGCCGGTCCTCCGCCGCCAGGGCCAGCGTGCCCGCGTCGGGCGCCGGGTTGACGACGTGCAGCACCGCGCCTTGGCGCAGCAGGTAATCGGCCGCCGCCCCGTCGCCGCCCACCAGCAGCACGCACAGGCCGTGGAGGCCAAGCGTGAAGGGCGCCGGGTCGAGCAGCGAATCGGTGGGCATCACGCAATCTCCTCAGCGTAGGCACGCAGAAACCCCGGCATTGCGGAGTCCGCAGCCGATGCCTGGGGCACAGATGGGCACGCCAGCCGGTTTCCGCCAGGAATTGGCCGGCTTGGAGTATCCCGTCCGCGTATAGGTAAGCAAAGCTCATACCAGATGGCAGGCCGCACCTTCTTGCATCCGTTTCAACGAGCGTCTTGCTTGTTGCCCAACAAAGCGGCACCTGCCTACCAAGCTGCCGGGTGGACACCGGGCGGGACGGCGCGATACAGCAAGCGCCATGGCCCGACGCTTGGCATTCCTGCTGGCCGCCTTTTGCCTCGCCGGATGCAGCGTCGCCCGCTTCGACATTCCCGGCGCCGGCGGGGACGAGGCTGCCTATGCCGACCTCCACCCTTATTACGCCGAGTACTGCGCCTTGTCGCAGATCGAGAAGAAGCCCGGCTTCGGCGCGGACATCCGGGGAGGGATCGGCGGCCACTCCGTGTTCTACCTCAACGGCGCTTGCCGGGTCGCCGGCCTGGCCTACCCGGTGCTGGAAGTCTGCGACGGGGCGGGAGGCCAGCCGCCGGACGGCGTGGGCCTGAGCATGAACGCGCACTTCGTCAACGCGAAATGGGTGGCGACGCCGGGCCGCGAGTTCTTCTTCCACGGCGGCCTGATGCCCGACGCGCCGGTGACGCGCGACACTTATGCCCGGGTGCAACGAGAGGCGAAGCGCCTCCGCATCTACGAGGGCATCGTCTTTCACCCGTGGGTGTTCGCCGCGATGCCGCCCGGCTGGGCGCCGGAGGACACGAAATACGAGGCGTCCGTCGCGACCGACTACGCCATCAGCCTCGGCCGTGGCCGTTACTGCGCCCGCGTGCCGGTCAGCCGGACGCAGATGGCGGCCATGGTGAAATTCCTCAACGAGCAGAACGCGCCGTACCGCAGCGGGGCGCAGGTCTTCGAGTGGAGCGTGTTCAGCGACAACTGCATCCACCTGGCGCACAACGCGCTCGCCGTTGCCGGGCTTTGGGCGCCGTGGCGCATCCACCGCCCGTTCCTGGTCTCGGTGTTCGACTTCCCCACGCCGAAGAACGAGTTCGTCAACCTGATGCGCCGTGCCAACGACCGGCGCCTGCTGGACCTGGCGCAGGCCTACCGCGACCCGGCGGCCCGGCGCTCGCTGGCCGAGTATGGCCGCCTGCCGGTCGGGCCGGGCGTGCTGGCGGAGTCGCGCGGGCCGCAGCGGCCGAACGAGGTGTACGACACCGACCTCAAGCTGATCTTCTACGACGCCCCGCCGTTCGGCCCGTACCAAGGCTGGTTCGCCGCGATCTTCAGCGATCCTGCGGTATTAGACCTCGGCCGGAACGGGAAAGCGTTCGCCGCGGCTTACCGGGATGCCGAGGCCGACCGCCGGCCGCTCGGGTGGTGGCAGGAACGGTCGCCCTATGCGGAGGACCCGGCGTTCCCGGCGTTCTATGACAAATTCTACCAAGCCGTGGCGCAGGAACACATGCGGTTGCGGGGCATGGAGCAGCGGCGGCCCCTGGCCACGCTGGACTGACACCCCCCTCGTGCCCGTCGTTAATGCTTTACTTCACCCTGGCGCGCCAGGATGTTGCGGCGCGCGGCGACACGGCTATGATCGATACAGGAGCGAACGTGAGCGAACTCAAGGCCGATCCCGTGCTGAATACCCAAGGCCAGACCGCATCCGAGCGGGCCGTGGCCGAGCTGCTGGTCAACGCGCTGCAGCTTGAGGTCGTGGCGGACAGCATCGACCCGGACATGCGGCTGTTCGGGGAGGGCCTGGGCCTGGACTCCATCGACGCGCTGGAACTCGCCCTGGCCATCACCCGCGCGTATGGCTTCGAGCTGCGGTCGGACGATCAGCGCAACCACCAGATCTTCGCCTCGCTCCGCAGCCTGACCGGCCACATCGAGGCGCACCGAACCCGGTAGGGGGCGGCCCGCGTGACGGCATCCGTGACAAAGACCGATCTTGAGCCGCTGACTGACCGGCGGCCGGATGCGGTTCTGTTCTACCGCCATGGCCGGGCGGTGACGGCCGCCGCCTTTCTGCACGACGCGCTGACCTTGGCGGAAACGCTGCCGGACGCCGGGCACATGGTCAACCTGTGCCGCGACCGCTACGCCTTTGCCGTCGCCTTTGCCGCAGCACTGCTCCGCCGCCAGCCCTGCCTGCTGACGGGGGACCGGTCGGACGCCGGGCTGGCGGCGCTGGCAGAACGGTTCCCCGGCGCCTACGCCGCCGCCGAAGACCCCGGCGCTGCCGGCCTGCTTCCCGCC
>CALMAB010000342.1 GCA_937858325.1 uncultured Acetobacteraceae bacterium | reverse complement strand
GCTGCGTCGGGCGACGACGCGGGTGTTCGGAGCGCCCACGGGGCAGTACGGCGCGGGGCTGTCCGGCGACGGCTACCTTTCTGCCTCTGCCGGCGCATACGGCCAGGGGCTGGAGGGTGCGCCCGACCCGGCGGGCCTCGCCGCCCGGGTGGGAGCAGCCGATGCCTTCGTACATGCGCAGGACCATGCTGAGGCCGACCTCCTGGACAGCACTGAGCACGCAGCGCATGAGGGCGGGTTCGCCGCCGCTGCGGCGGCGCTGGGGGGAGCGCCGGCGCAGTAACACCTGGCCACGACCCGCCCCGATTCGCCCCGGGCGCGCACGGTGGCGGAGGAGGTGGCCCGCGTCGTCCGGGGCCGCGCCGCCAACCCGCGCTGGATCGCGGGCATGATGCGCCACGGCTACCGCGGCGCGGCCGAGATCGCCCGGAGCGTGGAGGCGCTGCACGGCTTCGCCGCCGCCCTGCCCACCCGGTTCGACGCGCAGTTCGACCTGCTGTTCGACGCGACCCTGGGCACGCCGGCGGTGGACGCCTTTCTGCGCGCGGCCAACCCCGACGCCCGCGCCGCCCTGGCGTCCCGCTTCGCCGAGGCGCAATCCGCCGGGCTGTGGCACCCGCGCCGCAACAGCGGGTTTGACGTATGACGCCCCGGCGCGGTTGGTGCCCCAGCCTGTATGAGCCGATGGCGACCGGGGACGGCCTGCTGGTGCGAGTGAAGCCGCCTGGCGCGCGGCTGAGCAGCGTCGCCCTCCGCGCCTTGGCCGACGCCGCGGCGACATTCGGCAACGGCGCCGTCGAGCTGACCCGGCGCGGCAACTTGCAAATCCGCGGCCTGACGCTAAGCGGCGTGCTCGGCTTTACGGCGGCGATGGTCGCAGCCGGGCTGGCCGATCCCGACCCGGCCGTTGAGCGCCGCCGCATCGTGATCCCGCCGCCGCTCGCCGGCGACGACCCGGTGGTGCCGCCGGGCAGCCTGGCGCTGGCTGAAATCATCGAGCGCATCGTGCCGCCGGGCTTGCCGCCCAAATTCTGCATCGCCATCGACGGCGGCGGCGTGCTGGCCGGGGCGCCCACGGCGGACATCGTGATCGACGCCCGGACCGGCACGGCAGACGCGTTGACGTTCGTGCAGCAGCGCATAGACGACTCGGTGGGCAAGGCGCGCGGCGCGGTGCAGCCGGCTCGGGCGCCCGTCTCGGCCATCGGTTTCTATCCTTATGCGGGCAGATCGTACGGCGCTTTCGGCCTCGGTGTGCCGTTCGGGCAAACGGATGTTGCCGGGTTGCGGCAGCTTGCCGATCTCGCTGACCGTTTCGGCGGCGGCGCAGTCCGCGTCAGCCCGTGGCGCGCGGTGCTGCTGGGCCGCGTCGCCGTGGATGACGTGTCGGCCTTGCGCGCGGCTGCGGCGGCGTGGGTGCTCGACCCCGCCGACCCGCGCCTCGGCATCACCGCCTGCGTCGGCAGCCCCGGATGCGGCCGGGCCAGCGTGCCTGCCCGGGTGGACGCAGCCCGGCTTGCGGCGCGTGGGGCAAGGGGGCCGCTGCACATCTCCGGCTGCGCCAAGGGCTGCGCCTATTCCGGCGGTCCCGTCCTGGTCGGCGAGGCCGGGCGCTACAGCCGGATGGAGGATTGGCGTGCGGGAACGGCGCCGCCGTTCCAAAATCTTACGCTGGACGCGGCGGCGACGGCATGAGCGGGCGCTCCTACATCCGCGACGGCGCCGCGATCTATGCCCAATCCTTCGCCACCATCCGCGCGGAGGCCGACCTGTCCCGCTTCACGCCGGAGCAGGCCCGGGTCGCCGTGCGGGTGATCCACGCCTGCGGCGTCGTCGGCATCACCGAGGACTTGGAGTTCAGCCCGGGTTTCGCCGCCGCCGCCCGCGCGGCGCTGCTGGCCGGGCAGCCCATCCTGTGCGACAGCAAGATGGTCGCACACGGCATCACCCACGCCCGGTTGCCGGCTGGCAACGACATTATCTGCACCTTGGACGCGCCGGAAACGCCGGGCATCGCCACCCGGATTGGCAACACCCGCTCCGCCGCGGCACTGGAGCTGTGGCGCCCGCATATGGACGGCGCGCTGGTCGCCATCGGCAACGCGCCGACGGCGTTGTTCCACCTGCTCGACATGCTGGATGCCGGCGCGCCCTGCCCGGCGGCGATCATCGGGATGCCGGTCGGCTTCGTCGGCGCTGTCGAGTCGAAGCAGGCGCTGGCCCAAGACGGCCGGGTGCCGTTCGCCACCGTGCACGGCCGGCGCGGCGGCAGCGCCATGGCGGTGGCCGCCGTCAACGCCCTGGCCAGCGAGCGCGAATGACGGGAACCCTGCAGGTCGTCGGCATGGGGCCGGGCGACCCGGAGCTGTTGACCCTGCGGGCGGCGCGGCTTCTGGCCACCGCCGCCGTTGTCGCATTCTTCGCCAAGCGCGGCCGGCCCGGCCATGCCCGCACCATTGCAGGCACCCATCTCAACCCTGCCGCCGAGGAACTCCGCTTCGAGTACCCCTACACCATCGAGATCGACGTGGACGACCCGCGCTACGCGCCGGGCATCCGCGCCTTCTACGAAGCCGCCGCCGTGGTCGTCGCGGAGAGGCTTGATGCCGGGCAGGACGTGGCGTTGCTGTGCGAGGGCGATCCGTTCTTCTACGGCTCCGCCATGTACGTGTTCGACCGGCTCCGCGCCGGGTATCCCACGGTTGTCACGCCGGGCATTACCAGCATGAGCGGCTGCTGGGCGCAGGCGCGGCTGCCGATGACGCACGGCGACGATGTGCTGACGGTGCTGCCCGGCACGCTCGATGCCGAAACGCTGGCCGCGCGGCTCGCCGGCAGCGACGCTTCGGTCATCATGAAGGTCGGCCGCAACCTGCCGAAAATCCGGACGGCATTGGAGGCTACCGGCCTCGCCGGCCGCGCGCTGTATGCCGAGCGCGGCACCATGCCGGGTGGCCGCACCATCCCCTTCGCGCACATGGGCGAGGACCGGGCGCCGTACTTCTCGCTCGTCCTGGTGCCCGGGCGGCAGCGGGCGCGGTGAGCGGGCGGCTTGCCATCGTCGGCCTCGGCCCCGGCGGCGCGTCCATGCAGACGCCGCAGGCGACGGCGGCCCTGGCATCAGCGACGGACCTCGTGGGTTACGCGACCTACCTGGACCGCGTGCCGCCGCACCCCGGCCAGGTCCGCCATGCCAGCGACAACCGGGTCGAGCTGGACCGTGCCCGGCACGCGCTGACGCTGGCCGCCGCCGGGCGGGAGGTGGCCGTGGTGTCGTCCGGAGACCCCGGCGTGTTCGCCATGGCAAGCGCGGTGTTCGAAGCGGTGGAGACAGGGGAGCCGGCCTGGCGCGCGCTCGACATCACCGTGGTGCCCGGCATCTCCGCCGTGCTCGCCGCCGCCGCCCGGCTCGGCGCGCCGCTCGGCCACGATTTCTGCGTGCTGTCGCTGTCCGACAACCTGAAGCCGTTCGAGGTCGTGCTGGCCCGGCTCGTCGCCGCCGCTTCCGCCGGGTTCGTGATCGCGTTGTACAACGCCGCCTCCCGCGCGCGGCCTTGGCAGCTCGGCGCGGCGCTGGACGCGCTGCGGCCCATCCTGCCCGGCACGACCCCCGTGGCGCTCGCCACCGCGATCAGCCGGGGGGACGAGCAGGTTGAGGTTTCGACGCTGTCCGACGTTGACCCGGCGCGGGCCGATATGCGCACCCTGGTGTTGATCGGCTCCGCCGCCACGCGCCGGATCGAGCGTGACGGGAGGGCGCCTTGGCTTTACACACCCCGTTTCCACGGGGCTGCGACATGATCCAACCAGGCCAGCGCACCCGCGGCATCCGGCACCGTTTCTCCGGGCGGTGCGGCGGGCCGCGCGACCATGACCACCAGGATGCCCAGCGCCCGCGCCGCGGCCAGCTTGGGCGCGACAGCAGTGCCGCCGGAGTTCTTGGTGACGATCACTTCGATGCTCTCCTGCTCCAGCAGGGTACATTCCGTGTCTTCGCGGAACGGTCCCCGCGCCGCGATGCAGCGAGCCGCCGGCGGCAGCAGGGCCGGGACTGGCGGCTCGACGCTGCGGATCAGGTAATGGTGCCAGGGGGCCAGGCGGAACGGCGCCAACTCCTGTTGCCCCACCGTCAGGAACACCCGGCGCGGCGCGGCGCCCAGCGCCTGCGCGGCGGTGGGCATGTCAGGAACTTCGGTCCAATGGTCGCCGGGCTGCGCCACCCATGGCGGGCGCGACACGGCGACCATAGGCACGCCGGCGATCCGGGCCGCGGCCCGGGCGTTCTGGCTGATCCGGGCGGCGAACGGGTGGGTGGCGTCGATCAGCGCCGCCACATCGTGCATCGTGTCCTCCGACCACTCGCCGCGCT
>CALMAB010000341.1 GCA_937858325.1 uncultured Acetobacteraceae bacterium | reverse complement strand
ATCCGGTACCACACGCCCTCCAGGTAGATCACCAGGCAGGGACCAAGCTCGCAGCGGTCCAGGCAGCCGGCGGAGTTCACCCGGATGTTGGCGATGCCCAGCTCCTTCGCCCGCGCCTTCATGTAGTCCCGCAGCTTTTCCGAGCCGCGGGCGGCGCAGGACCCGCGCTTGTGCCCGTCCGGCCGGCGGTTGGTGCAGACGAACAGGTGCGCGTCGAGATATGGCGGTGGGTCGGTCGGCAGCGGGGCGCCCATTCAGTGTTCCCTAGAAATAACGCAGGTTGAAGCGGATACGGCCACCGCCGGCACCCAAGCGGAAAGCGGCATCGGCAAAAGAAGGCGGCCCGAAGCGGAACGGCGCGTCGTTGCTGAAGCCGATGCCCACGGTCGGCAGGCCGAAGAAGTTGCGCGTGATCTTCCCCACGTCGGTCTCGTCCTGGTAGGCCTGCGCCGCCCAGGTGCCGGGCGGCACGTCCAGCGTGACCGTGACCTCGCCCGGCGCGGCCTTGCCTAGGCCATGCCATTGGCAGGTTTCCTTGAGGAACGTGTCGGGAGAGCAGACGGCCACGCGGACGTGGCCCTTGGCGCTCCGGACGTTGCCCACGACCACCTCCAGCTTTGCCGCCTCCGCGCCGCCTGCAAGCATCGCCGCCATCCCCGCTATTGCGCCGTATAGGCCCGGCCGCGCCAGGTGGCGGGCTGGCCGCGGGCGGCGCGGATCAGCGACCACCATTGCACGACCAGTAGCGCCAGCACGCCGACCGGGTGCAGCACGGCGGAAACCCAAGGCTGGCGGAACCGCGCCGCCAGGACCAAACGGAACCCGACGGACGCCAGAAGAGCCAACCCAGCCGTCCAGCCCGGCGCCGCCAGCACCAGCACGGCCGGCAGGATTTGCCCGCCTCCCAGGATGACCGTCCAAACCGGGAGCGCCCGGGGCTTCGCCATGCCCTCCGTCGCGTTCTTGCATAACCCCTCCCAGACCTGTGCGGCGTTGGCGTACATGCGGCAGCGCGCGAAGCCGCTCGCGTCGAACAGCCGGGTCATCGAGCCAGCCCGGCGGAAGGCACGGGGCAGCATCAGCCCGTCGTGCAGCGACGCCCGGATCGCCGCGTGTCCGCCGGCCCGCCGGTAGGCGTCGCGCCGCACGATGAACAACTGCCCGCAGCCGGCGCCAAGGCCAACCGCCGGCAGGCGCAGCATGGCCGCAATCGGCAGGTAGCCCAGCAGCAGGAAGTGGATCAGCGGGATCAGCAACCGCTCCGACCAGGTGATCGTGTCTTGGGCCGGAAACCCGCTGGCCAGCCCCACGTCGTGCCGCTGCATCACCCCGGCCATCCGGCTCAGGGCGTCGGGCGCCAACCGCACGTCGGCGTCAACGAACACCATCAGCCCATGACGGGCGAGGCCGCCGAGCACGTTGCACGCATGCTGCTTGCCCGACCAGCCCGGCGGCAGCTTCGGCGCCGCCGCCACGCGCAGCCGCGGGTCGGCGATCCCGGCCAGGATGGCCGGGGTCCGGTCGGTCGAGGCGTCGTCGAGCACCACGAGCTCAAGCTCCACCCCCTCGCTCGCCAGCACGGCGGCGCAGGCTTCAGCGATGTTGGCTTCCTCGTTGCGGGCCGGGATCAGCACGGACACTTGCGGCCGTCCCACGGCCAGGGCCGGCGCGCGGTAGAGTCGGAGGTTCCACAATCCCAGCAGCAGCGGCCCGGCGGCCAGGAACAGCGCGAAGCCGGCCAGCACCGTCATTCCCGGGCCTCGTGCCGCGGGTCGAACCGGCGGCCGGCGGCGTAGGCCCGGCTGCGGCGATACAGGTCGTAGATACCCCCCACGCCGGCACCGCCGTGCAGAAGGGTCCGGAACTGGCGGGGATCGCGTTCCATTGCCTCTGCTGCGAGCGCGTCCATCGTTTGCGCCAACTCCGCCTCCAGATGACCGGTCCATTCGGCAACGCTGCGCTGCGGCCCGGTTTCGATGGGATCACCGAAGCGCGCCAGCGCCTCGGGCCGGCTCTCATTCCAGAACGGGTATTCCACCGCGAGCGGCAGGATCACGGCGCCGGGCACGCGCCGCGCCAGATGGGCGATGCCGGGCCGGAGCCGTAGGGGGCGGCGCCTCGCGTCGGCGAACTCGCCTTCCGCGGTAATCCACAACATGCTCGCAGGGTCGGACAGGATGCGCAGGCTGGTGGACAGGAAGCGCGCCGCGCCGCGCGGTGTGTCGAGCGCGATGCCGAACACTCCCATGCGCTCGAACATGCCGTAGTTGCCGAGCGCCTTGGCGTCCATCGGGCCGTAGCCGCGGCGGCCCGGGAACAGAAAAGTGCAGAGCAGGATGTAGAGCGCCGGGTCCCACCAGGACGGGTGGTTACAATAAATGATCAGCGGCCGGTCGTCGAAGCCGCGTGGGAGGCCGGCATGGGATACGCGCACGGCATGGAACTTCCGATAGAAATACCAGCGCAAGTACCAGCCGAAGGCCCAGAACGCCCGGCCCGACCGCAACGCGATCGGGTCGGGCGCCACAGCTTCAGGCACCGGCAAGGGCCAAGGCCGGCTTCTGCGCCCCGTTCTGCGCCCCCTGGGCCATGTCCTGCGCCAGGCTGTCGGCGGCGATCCAGCCGCTCATCAGCACCATCGGCATCCCCGGCCCCGGATGCGCAGCGCCGCCGGCCAAGTAGAGGCCGGCCAGGTCGCGCGACCGGTTGCCCGGCTTGAACGCGCCGTTGACCTTGCCGTGGCTCGCCAGGCCGTAGATGGCGCCATCAAGCACGCGGTAGCGCTCATGGATGTCCTGCGGCGTCAGGTGCCGCTCGAACACGATGCGCTCAGCCAAGTCCGGCATCCCGCCGCAGCGCGCGAGCTTGTCGAGGATGACCTGGCGGTAGGGGGCGAACATCTCCGACCAGTCGTGGTGCGGACGGAGGAACGGGGTGTGCACCAGGACGTAAAGCGCCTCGCCCCCCGGCGGCGCCACGCCCGGCTCCGTGCCGGACGGCGCGGCGATGTAGCAGGTCGGGTCCGGCGCCGGCTCGCCCTTGTTGTAGATCCAGTCGAACTCCTCCTCCGGGTCGCGGGAGAACACGAAATCGTGGTGCGCCAGGTGGTCGTAGCGCCGGTCGAGGCCGAGGTAGAGCACGACGCCGGAGCACGCCGGGTCCCGCTTCCAGCGCCGGGCAAAGCTGGCCTGCGGCTTGCCGCCCACCAGCTCGCGGTAGGTGCGAACGCTGTCCATGTTGCTGACCACGGCGGACAGCGGCACCAACTCCCCCGCCTCGGTACGCACGCCGTTGACCCGGCCGTTCTCGGACAGGATGGAAGCGACGCCGGTGCCGGGCCGCAGGTCCACGCCGAGTTCGCCGGCCAGGCGCTCAAGGGCCAGCGGCACGGCGCGGGTGCCGCCCATGGGGTACCACACGCCCTTCTGCGTCTGCATGTGCGCGATGGAGCACAGCACGGCGGGCGAGGCGTACGGGGAACTGCCGACATACTGCACGAAGTGGTCGAGCATCTGCGACACCCGGGCGTCCGGCACCCGCTTCCTGATCTGGCTGGCCACCGAGGTGCCCATCCGCAGGCTCAGCACGTCGCGCAGGGTCGCAAGGTTCATGCCCTTGAACTCGAGCGTGTCGCCGATGCCCTCCACTGACTTCCAGAAGAAGAACTTCTCCGACACCTCGTGCAGCTTGGCCGACATGGCGATGAATTCGGCGTAGCCGTTCTCGCTGCCGGGCGCATAGCCGGCAATGGTCCGGGCCATCGCCGGCACGTCTTCCTGGAGGTCGAGCACGGAGCCGTCCTCGAAGAAGCAGCGCCATTGCGGGTCAAGCCGGCGCAGGTCCAGGTAGTCGGACATCTGCCGCCCGGCCTCGGCGAACACCCGGGCCAGCACGTCGGGCACCGTGAGGATGGTCGGCCCCATGTCGAAGCGGAAACCCTCTTCCTCCAGCAGCGCCGCCTTGCCGCCCAGCCAAGGGTTCTTGTCGAACAGGATGACCTTGTGCCCGCGTGCCGCCAGCGTGCAGGCCGCGGCCAAGCCGCCCAGGCCCGCGCCGATGACGCCGACCGGCAGGCTGCCGCGCATGGGGTTGATGGCGTTCATAGGGCCTCTGCGATCGCGGGTTCGTAATGATCTTGCGCCATGGCCGACGGCGCTTCCCAGTGCGCGTCGAGACCCAGGTCCTCTGCCATCAGGCGGGAGGTGATGCGGGCGCTCTCGAAGATGACCGGCAGGCCCGATCCGGGATGCGTGCCGCCGCCGACCAGGTACACGCCCGCCAAATCCTCGAACCGGTTGCGCGGGCGGAAGTGCAGCATCTGGCCCAGGTTGTGCGCCAGGTTGAAGGTGGCGCCGCGATAGATCTGCAGGTCATGCTCCCAGCCCTGCGGCGTCAGGATTTTCTCGAAGCGGATGCGCTTCTCGATGTCCGGAATGCCGATGCGCTCCAGCCGCTGCAAGGTCAGCGCCCGGTAGCGCGCCGTTTCCGCCGCCCAGTCCACGCCCTCGCCGATCCGGTGGCCCACGGGCACCAGCACATACAGCGTCGAGTGTCCCGGGGGCGCCAGGGCCGGGTCGGTGACGCAGGCGTTCTGCACGTAGAAGCTGGGTTCGGACGGCGCCATGCCGGCCTCGATCTCGGCGATGTTGCGGCGGTAGTCGTCGGCCAGATAGACCGTGTGGTGCGACAAGCCCGGCACGTCGCCCTCGATGCCGAGATACATCATGAACGTGCTGCAGGAGAACTTCTTGGACGCGATCTTGCGGTCCGACCAGCGGCGGCGAAGGCCGTCCGGCACCAGCTTGGTCATCGTCTGGGCGAAGTCCGAGTTGATGACCAGCGCGTCGAAACGCCGGTCCTCCCCCCGCGTGCGCACGCCCACCGCACGGCGGCCCTCGAACAACAGCTTCTCGACAGGCTCGCCAAGCTGGATCTTGACGCCCAGGTCGCGCGCCACGCGGGCCATGGCGGCCATCACGGCGCCGGTGCCGCCGCGCGGGTGGTAAACGCCGAACTCGTACTCCATGAATGACAGGATGGTGAACAGGCTCGGGCAGCGGAACGGCGACATGCCGAGGTACTTGGATTGGAAGGAGAACGCCAGCCGCACGCGCTCGTCCCGGAAATAAGTGCCGAGGTCGCTATCGACGGTGCGATGCGGGCGGAGCCGGGACAGGCCGCGCACCACCTGGGGCCGCATCAGGTCGCGCATGGAGTTGAACGCGTTCTCCAGCACCGGGCGGAACACCGCGAGCTTGCGGCGGTTGTCGGCCATGAAGCGGGGCAAGGCGGCGGCGTCCTGGGGCGAGAAGCGGGAAATCTCGGCGGCCATGCGCGCCATGTCGCCGGTGGCCTGGATTTCGCCCCCGCCCTCGAACACCAAGTGATATTGCGGATCGAGGCGGATCAGCTCCACCTCGTCCTCCAAGTTGCGCCCGCAGGCGGCGAAGATGTCGGCCAGCACGCGCGGGTAAAGGAAAAAGGTCGGCCCCATGTCGAAGCGGAACGTGCCGGACGCCGTAGGTGCGGTGATGGTGCTGGACCGGCCGCCGACGAGGTCGCGCGACTCATACAGCGTGACATCCACGCCCGCCTTGGCCAGCAGCATGGCGGATGCCAAGCCACCGGGGCCTGCGCCGATGACGGCAACGCGGCGGGTCATGCAGCAGTCCAGTTTAACGGAAGGCAGCCAGTGATACGAGGCAACATGCGGCGGAACCTAATCCCTCTGTTGGGGCACGAATAGATGCTGAGTGAACGTGGGGGCACCAACGGCATTGTCACCGTCGCGTTCCTGGCCAGCGCCCGCAGCGCCGGTCGGGCCTGGGCGGCGCTGCGGGCGCTGGCC
>CALMAB010000340.1 GCA_937858325.1 uncultured Acetobacteraceae bacterium | reverse complement strand
ACCGCGTCGCTTGCGGCGATGCGCGACCGCTTGCTCGACCGCCTCGGCGTGCGGGAGCACGCGGCGTGAGTGCCCAGAGCGCCCCGCCGGCGCATTCTTTCCATGGAGTTTTTTGCATGACCATCGGCCTGACCCGGCGCGGCCTTGGTGCCGCCGCCCTCGTGCTGGCGCTTCCGAACCTCGCCCGCCCAAACCCGGCCTATGCTGCCGGGCGGGTGCGGATCGGCTACCAGAAGAACGGCTCGCTCGCCATCATGCGCCAGCAGCGCCGGCTGGAGCAGGGGCTGGCGGTTGAGTGGGTTGAGTTCTCCTCCGGCCCGCCGCTGCTGGAAGCGCTGAACGCCGGCGCCGTCGATTTCGGCGCGACCGGGGACACGCCGCCGATCTTCGCGCAGGCGGCCGGCGCCGACCTGGTGTATGTCGGCGGCCAGCCGGTGTCCGGCGCGAACGAGGCGGTGCTGGTCCCCGACGCCAGCCCGATCCGCACGATCGCCGACCTGCGTGGCAAGCGCATCGCCTTCACCAAGGGGTCGAGCGCGCACTACATGATGGTGCAGGTGCTGGCCAGCGCCGGGCTGAAGCCCTCCGACATCCAGCAGGTCAATTTGCAGCCGTCCGACGCGGGCGCCGCGTTCCGCACCGGGGCGCTGGACGCTTGGGCCGTTTGGGACCCGTTCTTCGCCATCGCCGAGGCGGAGCCGACGACGCGGGTGCTGACCACGGGGGAGAAGGTGGCTCCCAGCAACTCGTTTTTCCTTGCCAGCCGACGCTTCACCGAGCGGGAGCCGGGCACCGTGCTGGCCCTGCTCGACGCCATCAACGCGACGGCCGACTGGGCGCGCGCCAATCCGAAAGAGCTGGCGCAGACGCTGTCCGGCATCACCGGCGTACCGTTGCCGGCCCAGCGCGTGTCCGCCGCGCGCGGCATCTACGCGGTGCAGCCGATGGACGAGGCGATTATCGCCCAGCAGCAGTCCGTTGCCGACACCTTCGCCGCCCTGCGCGTGATCCCGGCCCGCATCGACGTGCGCGCCGCGGTGTGGCGGCCGGAACGCCCGCGCGCGGAGGCACGGCCATGAATGCGCTTTCGCCGTCCCGCCCGCTCGACATGATGTGGTTCCTGCCGACCGGCGGGGACGGGCGCTACCTTCGCTCGGCCGAAGGCGCGCGCCCGGTGGACAACCGCTATTTGCGGCAGATCGCCCAGGCGACGGACCAGCTCGGCTACCACGGCGTGCTGCTGCCGACCGGCGCGGGCTGCGAGGACGCGCTGGTCACGGCCACTTCCCTGATCCCGTTCACCGAGCGGCTGCGCTTCCTGGTGGCGCTGCGCCCGGGTTTGACGCTGCCGGGGGAGGCGGCGCGGCAGTACTCGGCGCTGGACCGCATCAGCGGCGGGCGCGCCATGGTCAACCTCGTCTGCGGCGGCAACCCGGCGGACCTCGCCGGCGACGGGCTGACGCTCGGCCATGACGAGCGGTACGCCCATGCGGCCGAGTTCTTGCAGATCTGGCGCGGCATGATGGCTGGGGAGAAGGTGGAGTTCTCGGGCCAGTACCTGTCCTCCCACGGGGGCCGCATCCTGTTCCCGCCGGTGCAGGCGCCGCACCCGCCGGTGTATTTCGGCGGGTCCTCGCCGGCCGGGCACGCATTGGCGGCGGCGCAGGCCGACGCTTACCTGACCTGGGGCGAGCCTCCGGCCGCGGTTGCGGAGAAGATCGCCGATGTCCGGAACCGCGCGGCGGCGCACGGGCGGACGCTGCGCTACGGCATCCGCCTGCACTTGATCGTCCGGGAAACCGAGGGCGAAGCCTGGGACGCGGCCCGGCGCTTGATCAGCCACCTGTCGGACGAAACCATCGCCACCGCGCAGCGCAAGCTGGCGACGGAAAGCGACAGCGAGGGCCAGCGCCGCATGTCCGCCCTGCACGGCGGCTCGCGCGAGCGGCTGGAGGTTGCGCCCAACCTGTGGGCCGGCGTGGGCCTGGTGCGCGGCGGCGCCGGCACCGCGCTGGTCGGCGACCCGGCCACGGTCGCCGAGCGCATCCGCGAGTACCAGGCGCTCGGCATCGACACGGTGATCGCCTCCGGCTACCCGCATCTGGAAGAAGCCTACCGGGTGGCCGAGCTGCTGTTCCCGTTGCTGGACGTGTCCCGCAACGGGGCGCCGTCCCGCGCGGCGACGGGCGGGCCGAACCTGCGGACCGGCGGCGGGTCGTTCATGACCACCGATGACAGCGCCGCCGCGCCCCGCGTGCCCGCAACGACGTAGGCGCAGGCTGCCACGGTTCGCGTAACCATGGGCAACACCGGTGCCGGCGTCATAATTTGGACGTGAGGCTGGCATCGCGGCCCCCGGACGGCATAGGCTCACCGCGTTGTGCCGGCGGGGGACACGATGACCGAGTATTACGTCGCGGCGCTCGGGCCTGCTCACGTGCAAGGCCTGTTCATCAGTTTTCGCCGGTCCGAGCTTGACGACGGCCTGTGCTGGCCGCTGCCCTGGGCGGGAACCTGGTCCGAAGCTGCCGTGGTGGAAGGTGCTGCGGAGATGAACGACGGCGTTGAGGCCGTCGCGGTGCCCAAGGAGGCCGTTCAAGCCCTTGCAACCGCGCCGCCGCCCGGCAAGATCGACGGCAACACCGGCCCGGTGGTGCGCAACACCGCCGCAAACCGCCAAGCCCTAGTCTTCGCCGCGCGCGAGGCCGTCGCCCGCCTGGCGGCGTTCGAAATCCCACGGGCGTGCGCCCCGGCGCGAGGCGGCGCGGAGGTTGCCAAGGCGCTCGAAACGCTTTTGCCGCTGCTTGGCCATGCGGAGAACCTGGGAAACGACCGGTTATGGCACCTGCGGGCCGAGCTGCTGGCGTCGTGGCGCTCCGGCGACCGGCGGCGGGGCAATGAGGCCGTGCAGGCGGTGCGGAGCGCCGTAGAGGCTGCCGGGGAGGTCTCCGTGACGCCGCCCCGCCGCCCGTCCCGCCCGCCGCAGGAGCCGGGTCGGGCGGAGGTCGCCATCCTCAAGCGCGCGCCGCCTGCTGCGCCCCCGCAGCCGCCGCGGCCGGACCAGGAAGTCCGTAAGGTGCCGCGCCCTTGATGGGCGGGCGCCCGCCGGGCTAATCCGGCACGGCACGCCGCCGGCGCGTGGCGAGGGAAGGGAAGGCTATGGCATCGGACGCCACCCGCATCGTGTCCATCGGCGAGATCGTGGCCGAGATCATCGCGGAGGACCGCGGCGCCGGGTTCCGCGAGCCGGTGCGGCTGCAAGGCCCGTATCCGTCCGGGGCGCCGGCGATCTTCATCGACCAGGTGGCACGGCTGGGCCACCCGGCGGGCCTGATCTCCTGCGTGGGCGACGACGACTTCGGATGGCTCAACGTGGAGCGCCTGCGCCGGGACGGGGCGGACACGAGCGCCGTCGCCATCCATCCGGACCAGGTGACCGGCACCGCTTTTGTGCGCTACCGCGACACCGGGGAGCGCGACTTCGTGTTCAACATCCGGCACAGCGCCGCCGGGCACACGCGCGTCACCGCGGCCGGGCGCGCGTTGCTGGACGGCTGCGGGCACCTGCACGTCATGGGATCGTCGCTGTTCTCGCCGCCGCTGGTCGAGGCGGCGGAGCAGGCCACCCGGCACGTCAAGGCACGGGGCGGGACGGTGTCGTTCGACCCCAACATCCGCAAGGAGATGCTCGCCGCCCCGGGGATGCGGGACGCGCTCGGGGCGATGCTCCGGCAATGCGACCTGTTCATGCCGTCCGGCCCGGAGCTGACGCTGCTGACGGAGGCCGGTTCGGAGGAGGGCGCCATTGCCGAGGTCCTTCGCCTCGGCGTGTCAGGCATCGTGGTGAAGCGCGGTCGGGACGGCGCGAGCTATCACGACCGAAACGGCACCCTCCGCATGGCAGCGTTCCCTGCGGTTGAGATCGACCCGACCGGCGCGGGCGACTGCTTCGGCGCGACCTTCGTGACATGCCGCCTCCGAGGCCGGAGCGTGGAGGACAGCCTGCGCTACGCCAACGCCAGCGGCGCCCGAGCGGTGGGCGTCCGCGGCCCCATGGAGGGCACATCGAGCTTTGCCGAGCTTGACGCCTTCATCGCCCACGCTGGCGGGGAGGGGGCATGAGCACGGACGCGTTGACCGCGCTCGCGGTCCCAGGTCATGTCCGCGGCGCCGGCGGCGTCGTGTCCGTGTGCTCGGCGCATCCGATGGTCATCGAGGCGGCGCTGCTGCAGGCCGTGGAGGACGGCGGCCCGGCCTTGATCGAGGCGACGTGCAACCAGGTCAACCAGGACGGCGGCTACACCGGCATGACGCCGGCGGGCTTTCGCGACTTCGTGGGCGGCGTTGCGGACCGGGTCGGCGTGCCGCGCGGCCGGGTGATCCTGGGCGGAGACCACCTGGGGCCGAACCCTTGGAAGCACCTGCCGCCTGCCGACGCCATGGCCCGGGCGGAGGCGATGGTCGCCGCCTACGCCGCCGCGGGCTTCGAGAAGCTGCACCTGGATTGCAGCATGGGCTGCGAGGGCGAGCCGGCCAGCCCCGGGGACGCCGTGGCCGCCGGGCGCGCAGCCCGGCTCGCGGCCCGGGCGGGACTCGCCGAACGGATCGACGTCTACGCGGTCG
>CALMAB010000339.1 GCA_937858325.1 uncultured Acetobacteraceae bacterium | reverse complement strand
GCCTCGGTGACGAAGCCCCCCCCGTCGCGGTGGTCGGCCGGGTTGCGGACCTCCTGCGCCGTCCCTTGGCCCGCGGGCGGCGCCGCGGTCCAGTCCTGTGCGGCGCCCGTTTGCAGGATGGCCGTCAGCTCGGCCAGGCGCTGCTCGTTCGACAGGTCCAGCCCGGCGGAGTTCGCCCGGCCCGGCGCGAACAGATCCCGCGGGGCCGCGATCCGTGGGTGCGGCGCTCCGGGCGGGCGCATTCCTGCCGCCTCCGCCACCGGGTCTGCGGCCAGCTCGGCGACGGGCACCGCCGGGTCCTGGATGCGGTTCACGAAGGACGAATTGGCGCCGTTCTCCAGCAGGCGGCGCACCAGGTAGGCGAGCAGCGTCTCGTGCGTGCCGACTGGGGCGTAGATGCGGCAGGGACGGTTCAGCTTGTTGTGCCCGACCACCTCCTCGTAGAGCGGCTCCCCCATGCCATGCAGGCATTGGAACTCGTACTGGCCCGGGCTGTAGGCGCCGGCCATGCGGTGGATCGCGGCGACGGTGTAGGCGTTATGCGTGGCGAACTGCGGGAACACCGCATCCGGCGCGGCCAGCAGGGCACTGGCACAGGCGAGGTATGACACGTCCGTGTGGACCTTGCGGGTGAACACCGGAAAGCCTTCCAGCCCGTCCACCTGCGCCCGCTTGATCTCGCTGTCCCAGTAGGCGCCCTTCACCAGCCGGACCATCAGGCGGTGGCCGCTGCGCCGGGCGAGGTCGATCAGCCACTCGATCACGAAAGGGCTGCGCTTCTGGTAGGCCTGCACCACGAAGCCGACGCCGTTCCAGCCGGCCAGCGCCGGGTCGTGGCACAACGCTTCCAGCAGGTCGAGTGAGAGTTCCAGCCGCTCCGATTCCTCGGCGTCGATGTTGAGGCCGATGTCGTAGCGCCGCGCCAAGGCGGCAAGGCCCTGCACCCGCGGCAGCAGCTCCTCCATCACCCGCGCCCGCTGCAGCCGGGAATAGCGCGGGTGCAGCGCCGACAGCTTGATGGAGATGCCCGGCCCCTCCAGGATGCCCCGGCCTGCCCCGGCGGCGCCGATGGCGTGGATGGCGCGCTCATAGTCCGCCAGGTAGCGCGCCGCGTCCTCCGCCGTGGTCGCGGCCTCCCCCAGCATGTCGTAGGAATAGCGGAAGCCGCGCGCTTCCAGCCGGCGGCTGTTGGCCAGGGCCTCGTGGATGGTCTGGCCGGTCACGAACTGCTCGCCCATCATCCGCATCGCGAGGTCCACGCCCCGGCGGATCAGCGGTTCCCCGCCCCGGCTGACGATCCGGGCCAGGGCCGCGGACAGCCCGTGCTGCGGCGTGGCGGAGGTCAGCTTGCCGGTGACGACCAGGCCCCAGGTCGCGGCGTTCACGAACAAGGAGGACGAGTGCCCGAGGTGCGACTGCCAATCGCCGGCACCGATCTTGTCGCGGATCAGCGCGTCCCGCGTGGCGGTGTCGGGAATGCGCAGCAGCGCCTCCGCCAGGCACATCAGCGCCACGCCTTCCTGGGTCGAGAGGGCGTACTCCCGGATCAGGCCCTCCACCGTGCCCCGCGTGCCCTTGGCCCGCAGCGCCTCGACCAAGCGGGTCGCCAGCGCCTGCGCTTCTTGGACGACGGGTTCGGGCAGCGTGGCGGCGGCGATCAGCGGCGGCAGGCACTCCGGCTCCGCCCGGCGGTAGGCATCGGTGATCGCGGCGCGCAGCGGGGAATGCGGCGGGACGGGACCGGCGAACTCGGCGAAGGGCTGCGGCATGGGGGTGCGGTCCTAAAGCGTGGTTGGGGCGAGAGGGTAAAGTCTCTTAGACGCCACATCTAAACTAACGCATAGCCTTTGCATATGAACACAGTTCTCAGCCGCACAAACCTAATAAGGACCTTGCTTTCTAACCAAAGCAGCATCACAGTTTGCTTGAAAGCAACTCTGATGAAAATTTCCATCGTGAAAGTGATCTGTTACTGATCCCAAAGTTCCGCAAGGTCAGCCTGTGTGTCTGGGCGATCCCAATCGCGACGGCCCGAAACTTTCCTATATGCGCGCAACATGAGAGGCGAAGCCTCGGGATGATCAGTAGCATGAATCATGTGATACATCGTGCGGCCACCGTGCTTTCTGTCATGAATGGCATAAGCGTAAGCGTAGGTATAGCCAAGTTCATGTTTAAAACGTTTCGTAAGCAATTGGGCACGTTCTAGGCTGTGCAGGCCTTTAAGATCGTGCCAGTCGGCACGTCCCCACCACCGTTCTACCACTGCGATTCCTTTCGGAAGGCGGGTCGCCGCGAGTGAGCGATCAAGCCAGCCAGTAGCCAGAAAGTAGAAAATCTCAATTTTTCTGCCAGCTTTATGCTTGGCAATTTTCTCGACAGTGGACCACGCACATTCGAATGCACGTTGATCCAGCAAAGCGAATGTGGCGGTCGTTTCTTTGATGCGACCTGACGCAAGTATATTATCGACAGTTACATTAAAGTCACCAGATACAACATGGATTCGCCGTCCTTTTGCGCGGTTTGCATTCTTAATGGCTTCAAGGAGATCGGCTCCTTTAGGGTCAATGTCACACAGCCAAAACTCGCGCACTCGTTTTGGTTCTACCTCTAAAACTAATTGCGCTGAGCAAAGTTGTGTATGATCACGACGTTGCGGCGCGGCAAACTCATCAATATACGTTCCATGCTTCGTTACATAAGTAAACAGCTTTATATATTCTTGTATTAGCCGTGCTTTATTTTCTGTCCAAAGCGGACAAGTCAGCGATGCAAAGTTCTTCTCACGCAGACTCCCGTTTGCTGGGATGTCCGCCAGGTCAAAAAGCCACGGATTTTCGAGCGTCAGGCAACCCTCGCTTTGGGCAATCCGTCCCAGACCGCTCCATCGAGGAGGCGACCAGCCGCTTTCTTACCTAGCCGAAGCATGGTCGTTCCATCCTCCGCTGGCCTAGCCCGCACCTTGGCGAGGCTGATTCCTTGACCAGGTGCTCAATCGCCCCATTGCTTGAAATGGAATGCTATATCGGCAGACATACACTGGTTGAGCAGATCAAGAAACCACGAAGGACTAGACGGTCGGGCTTTAGGGCCGCTCTCGCCACCAGTGATGACCCAATCGAGCGCGGTAGCCCATGGGCTTAGATTAATTGGCCCCAACAATGGCTCGGCTGAGAGAAAACGGACCCTAGCGGGTATAGCAGCCAGTTTAGGCAGTTGCTCATCAGCACGCTGTTGATCTTCGACGGTAGTCCCAAGCCAAACGTTGTAAGGCCACTCATTACCCCAAGGCGCAAGATGTTGAACAAGACCGGGGCGTTTGGTCAAAAGGAGCCAATCGAGGCTGGGGGTAGCGGCAATCAATGTCCAGAGCTGCTCGCGCCAAGGATCGAGATCCCGTCGGTCCTCAAAAACATCGGCCATAGATGCACAGAAGACACGGTGACGTTCGTTTGCCGCCCGTGCAACACCATCCCATCGTAACGGGTCCGCCCAATGCTTCTCACCAAAGAAGCGCCGTTCAGCGCCAACACCCCATACGTTCTGACCAACACGCTTCGCCCAAGCTTCAGCATAGCAATGTTTGCATGCGGGAGAGACTCTCACGCAGCCCCACCAAGGATTGAAGGTATGCGTCGTCCACTCAATTTTGGAGTTTCTAGCCATAGATTCCTTCCGACCATAGTCCTAGCATAAGACTGCTGGCATAGATAGTTCTCTTTGTGTTCTCAAACGGGGTCAAGATAGCAAGCAACAGCCGGCAAACCTCTGAGCGCATGTTGCCATTTGCAAGGTGGGCTGGTTGGGGCGGAAGGATTCGAACCTTCGAATGGCGGATTCAAAGTCCGCTGCCTTACCGCTTGGCGACGCCCCACCAGTTGTCGCGATCATTGCCGCGCTTGTTCAATAGGGGGTGCGGGACCGTTCCGTAAAGCCCCAACAGCCGCCCCCATCGCGCCCCCCCAGGCCC
>CALMAB010000338.1 GCA_937858325.1 uncultured Acetobacteraceae bacterium | reverse complement strand
AGCTGGAATTGGCGCTGGCCGGCGTGGTGTCCGCCGTCGGGCGGGTCTTGGTTCCCGAAACGGCGTCCGCCGCGAGGTTCGACCCGCAGCTCACGGCCTGCGCGGACGACCTCGAGGCGCTGTGCCGCTGCCTTGCCCGCCCCGGCGCGCCGCGGGGCTGGTCGCTGTGCGTGTCCGGGCCGCCCGGCAGCGGCAAGAGCGAGTTCGCGCGCCACCTGGCCATGCGCCTGGACTTGCCGGTGCTGCAGAAGCGCGCGTCCGACCTGCTGTCCATGTGGCTCGGCGGCAGCGAGCAGGCCATCGCCGCCGCGTTCGCCGAAGCCGTCGAGAAGTGGGCCTTGCTGCTGATCGACGAAGCGGAGGCGCTGCTGTTCGACCGCCGCGCCGCATCGCGCGCCTTCGAAGTGAGCCAGGTGAACGAAATGCTGACCTGGATGGAGCGCCACCCGCTGCCCTTCGTGTGCACGACCAACCTGCCGGACCGGATGGACCACGCCGTGCCCCGCCGCTTCACCCTGAAGCTGCGCTTCGAGCCGCTCGACCCCGCACGCGCGGCGCTCGCGTTCCGGCGCATCCTGGGCGCCGTGCCGTCCGGGGCGCTCCCGGACGGGCTGACACCCGGGGACTTCGCCGTGGTCCGGCGCAAGGCGGAGCTTTTGGAGGAGGGCCGCCCAGCGGTCCTGTTGGACTGGCTGCACGCGGAGGCGTTGGCGAAGGGCAACCAGCGCGGCCCGATCGGCTTCCATACCGGCGGCCGGGCTGCCCTCGAACCGGTCCACACGGGCCGGGCGGCGTAGCTGGACCATGACCGAACACGAGGAGACCGCATGCGCATCTTTGTCCTGACCGGTGCCGGGCTTTCCGCGGAAAGCGGCCTGGGCACGTTCCGCGGCACGCCGGACGCGCTGTGGCGGCGCTACAGTCCGGAGGAACTCGCGACGCCGGAAGCCTTCGCCCGCGACCCGGCGCTGGTGCACGACTTCTACAACATGCGCCGCCGGGTCCTGCTGGGGGCCGAGCCGAACGAGGCGCACCGGGCGCTCGCGCGGCTGCAGGCGGGGTTGCAGGCGCGGGGCGACGCGCTGGTGTTGTGCACGCAGAACGTGGACCACCTGCACGAGCGGGCCGGCTCGACCGATGTGATCCACATGCACGGCCAGCTCCTGGATGCTCGCATCACTCGGCGAGCTTGTGGCTAACTCAACTTGTTCATGCGTCCTTGGCTGCGTCATCGGCGCGCTCCTTCGCTGCACGGTCCCGCGCCCGCTTCGCGCGGACGCGATCCGTGCTGCTGGTCGTATGGCCGCTGCGCTGGGGGCCGGGCCGGCGCTTCTCGGCAAGCGCTGGCACCAAATGATCTGGCAGGGTCTCGACCCGGCAGCCGGGGAAGTCTTCGGCCAAATCCTCCGCCGTCGCCCGGTCTGGCACGACGATGGTGACCGGGCTGCGAGCATCCCGATCTCGCAAGCTGCACCGCAACGCGTCCTGATAAACGATGTTGAAGCCGAACGCGCGGTCGATCTCGGCGTCCGACAGCCCCATCGCGCCGAGCATGCCATATTGGTGTGGCGTGCAGTTGACCACCGACAACAAAGCGGCATTGTCATACTTGCGGAATTTATTGAGTCCATGAGTACGGCCTGGCAGTCGCAGCGCCGGAGCGAATGCTTGGGGCTGCGCCTTGGAGGGGGTGAAAAAGTCGTTGTCGACGCCATGCTGTGAGCCGGGCCGCGCCAAGGGAGCCGTCCAGATAAACGGAGCACCCGCGAAGAACTCGGCGACCGCGTCGCACATTGAGCGGAACATGGTCTTGCCGTCCTTGGCCTTGCGCGACAGGTCCTGCCGCGTGACGCGCTCCCCAAAAACGTAATGGATGCGCAAGCGCTGCCCCTGTACCGCCGTATGGCGCGGCACCAGCCGGGCTTGCAGCGGATGCGGTCGGAACTCGACGTTGGAGAGCTTGGACCACAGCACGTGCGCCATTGTCCGATCCAGCCGCGCGCCCATCATCGCCGCCGACCGATAGTGCTGAAACAACTCCGGCCGCAGCACGACCGCCAGATCGAGCTCACCGAGGAACAGCTTCTCCGCGCTGCGCGTGTAATGCCCGTCTTGGGTCGTCGCGATCAAGTCCAGCCACTGCGTGCGGTTGACCAAGACGATGCGGGTCGGGTCGGCTATGGCAGCGGCCGGCTCCGTAAAGCTGGCATAGCCGTCGTCGCGGTTGGGTCGCCCGCCCTGCGCGAGCATGTGCAGGCGGCGCTCAGAGACTTGATCCTTGGGCGTCAATCGCAGGAGGTCGCCACGATAGGGGTTGGGCGTGACATGCCGCGTGATCACGCTATGGGTCTCCGGCCAACGGCGTTCGAGGAAGGTGATGATGTCCGGAGCCTCGTCGATCGTCAGGTCCCAGTCGCGCTGCCGGAAGATCACCCGCTCGGGGCCGCCGCGCTTCGCCGCCACCGACCATTCGACGGTCAAGGTCACCGCCGCCGCGTGGGTGCAGAGCAGGATCGCGTCCTGTCCGGCCGCCAGGTTGGCGAAGTACGCGCCGAGCTTTTGCCGGACCGTCTGCGCAGCCTCGCCCACGCGGGAATGGATCAGCGTGACGTTGCGGGCCCCGAACTCCGCCAGCGCCTTTGCAGTTTCGGTGAGCAGGTCGATGCTGATGCTGGCTAAGATGATCCTTTGCGGGCGGCCGGGCGGCCAGGTGATGCCGGCTGGGTCGTCCACCATGCGGTTGCGGTCCGGCGGTTGCGAGACGCAATCCGCCCATTGCCGGGTTTTACCCGCGCCCGCTGGCGCAGTGACCTCCCAAAGCACCCACGAAGCGCCTGCACGCGGCGGCGGTGCGGCCGGCGGGGCATTGCCAGTGCCATCCTCGGCGTGCTTGCCCGTTCCCCCCCCGCTTCCGCAGCGCCACAATGGCCTCGTATGCGGCGGCAATGCGGCAAAATTTCTCGGCGGCCTTCGGGTCATCGGGATGGCGGTCAGGGTGGCAGTCCTTGGCGAGCTTGCGGAACGCGGCCTTGATCTGCGCCAGCGTGGCCCCGACCTCGATGCCCAGCACCGTGTAGGGGCTCTCGAACACGAACATTGTAACGCTTGCCCTTGTGCATTAGGTGCTAACTGCGTTTCACCTGGTTTTGCAACGAAATCGGCGAGGGCGGCGGGTCGTCAGGCTTGCCGCCCTCGATTGTCAGTGTTCGCTTGCCGGCAACACGGTGCCGTGCTCGACCTCGATGACAATGCTGGGCAGCGGACAATCAGTCCCGCTTATGGCAAACTGGCAACACGGTTGGCATTGCCGTCCGCGCAGCCCAGCGTGGCACCCTCGCGAACGCGCCCCAACGTTCAGACCTGGAACATCTCGCGCGAAGTCGCCGGCTCACGAATTAGGCTCACGATTGCCTCAACTAATCACCAAGCGCCTGCTGTGCCGGCCGGGTATCGGCGCCCTTCGGTGAGGCGCATCTGGTTCACCCGACAGACGGTTTGCGAGCCGCAAAACTCATCGAGCCTCGCGGTAATCTCGGCCTGAGGGGCAGGTTCGTCCTACATCGCCTAGCTTCCGGTCCCAAGGTGCAGTTCGGCCGGGTCAGCACCCTCCTCGAACCTCTCAATGAAACAGTGATGCAGGTCGCCACTGTCCTGTATTGCAGCGTCGGCGGCGATCCACAGGTCGAGCCAGCGGGGGCCATTGATCGCAGCCTCGAAGCGGCCGCCATCGCCACCCCAGCACCTTATGCCGCTCTCCGGCTCAACGCCGGAGATTGTCGTATGCACCACGGTGGTGGCTGTGGGATACGGATGCGGTGCGTCCAAGGCCACATCCTCGCCGCAACTCCAGGACGACACGAGATTGTACTCGGCCGCGATCGCGTTGAGCCGCTTGTTGCGAGCGTCGATCACCGCCACCTCGTCCGCGCTGAGCGGCACACAGGGTTTAGCCGCAGCAGCTATGGCAGCGACGACGGCGGCGCGTGTGTGTTCCCGCAAACCTTCGACAGCCTCGTTGATCTCATGCGGCGTTGCGCCTCGTGCCGCCAGCAACTCACGAGCGCGGCGTAGCCCGCGCTCGATAGGGTTGTCGGGCTGATTGAAGTGCTGTTGATCGGACATGATGAGACGGTCCCGTGTTGGGGTTGCATGCAGTAGGCGGTAGATGACGAAGCGCTGCTGACCGGCCGGAGCAAAGACCCTCGTATCAGGCACGCTGGATTACGTAGTCACTCGCGCTTTTCGAAGCAAGACATAAGCGCAACATTGTTATATTGACATCGACGTATGCGTAATGAAAAATCGTGTGTGGCGTTCAGATATTCAACGAGATCAGATCAAAGCAGTACAAAGTGCTTAAAATAATCCTTTTACTAAGCTAATAAATTTTCAGAACTTCTGCCGACTCAACAAGTCCATTCAGTTCTGACAATACGGTGACGGGGCCAGCAGGTGATCGAGGCTGACGTTCTGGACGCTGTTGGCGCGCAGGACGTTGCGGGTGACCGAGTGGATGCGGGCCATCACGCCGGGCCTGGTGCGGATGCGGCTGGCATCCGCGCCGAGCGTCACGTCTCGGACCTAATGGGCGCGGTTTTCGACACCCCCATGCGTGCGGATGGCGCAGCCCAAGAGCTTGGCGCCGTGGCTGACCCGGCAGAGATAGAAGCCGACCTGCTCGCACGGGATCCACAGGCCGGAGCGGGTTTCCTTCAGCTAGGTCAAGCGCGACACCCGGGCGACGCAGGCGACCAGCGCCTGCTATGGCGCGTTCAGAAGGCCCGCCGTGTTGAACACTTCGACTTGGCGCTGTTCCTGCCAGCCATGGCGACTGAACCGCCCCGGGTTTCCCGGCAACTGTAATCAAGTCGCGGTGGCAGGATCGTAGTCAGCGCTGTTTGCGACCATGGCATTGAGCGTGACAAGGAGCTTGCGCGCCGTGGCGATCAGGGCCGCCTTGGTCGGCTTTCCGGCCAATCGCAGGCGGTCGCGGAACTCACGGAAAACGGCGGAGCGGCGTGAGGCTTGCAGAGCCGCGAGGTAGAGGATCGTTCGCACGACCGGCCGGCCCCCGCCGATGCTGCGGGGGCCGGCGCGCTTTCCGCTGTCGCGGGCGATCGGCGCCAAGCCGGCCAAGGCTGCGATGCGGCGGCGATCGAGGTGCCCGAGTTCGGGC
>CALMAB010000337.1 GCA_937858325.1 uncultured Acetobacteraceae bacterium | reverse complement strand
TCTTCCGAGGGTAGAAATGGGATCGAGGCGCAAACGGGTCACTCAAACAGGCTCTTAGGGCAAGGGTCGGCTTTGGATCGCAAGCCGACATCAAACTGAAAGACGACTGCCGACTCACCCCCCTTGGCGCATCCGCGCAGGCGTTCTAACCCTCCACCCGGCCCCCACCCTGCACGGCCTGAACCGAGGACCAAGTGCTCGCCTTCGTCGTCTCCCGCATCCTCCAAGCCATCCCCGTCGTTCTCGTAGTCGGCCTGATCGCCTATGCCATGTTCGCCTTCGTGGGCGATCCCGTGACCATCATGCTCGGCACCGACTACACGGAGGCGCAGCGGGTCGCGCTGGTGAAGCAGCTCGGCCTCGACCAGCCGTTCTTCGTGCAGTATGCCAAGTTCATTTGGGCGGCGCTGCACGGGGAATTCGGCATCAGCTACCGCCTGGCCCGGCCGGTGACGGACCTGCTGGCCGAGCGGATGCCGGCGACGCTGGAATTGGCCGCCACCGCTTCGGTGTTCGCGCTGCTGGTCGGCGTGCCGATGGGGGTTTACACCGGCATCAACCGTGGGGCGGCGTCCTGGCTGTTCATGGTGTTCAGCCTGGTCGGCGTGTCGCTCCCCACCTTCCTGATCGGCATCCTGCTGATCCTGGTGTTCAGCGTGTGGCTGCAGGTGCTGCCGAGCTTTGGCCGGGGCGACGTGGTGCGGTTTGCGCATTGGAGCACCGGGTTCCTGACCCTGGGCGGCCTCAAGGCGCTGGTGCTGCCGGCGGTCACGCTCGGCTTGTTCCAGATGACGCTGATCATGCGCCTGGTGCGCTCCGAAATGCTGGAAGCGCTGCGCAGCGACTACGTGAAGTTCGCCCGCGCCCGGGGCTTGGGTCCGCGCGCCATCAACTTCGGCCATGCGCTGCGCAACACGCTGGTGCCGGTGGTCACGATTGCCGGGCTGCAGATCGGCGGCATCGTCGCGTTCTCCATCGTGACGGAAACGGTGTTCCAGTGGCCCGGCATGGGGCTGCTGTTCGTGCAGTCGGTGCAGGTGGCGGACGTGCCGGTGATGGCGGCCTACCTCGTCATGATCTCGGTGCTGTTCGTGGTGATCAACCTGGTCGTGGACTTGCTGTACTACGCCGTCGATCCGCGCCTGCGGGTGGCCCGCTGATGAGCGCCGCGGCACAGCGCCCGCCCGGCGTCTTTGCCCGATGGTGGGACAGCGACCTGGCCTACAGCTTCCGCCGCTCGCCGGTGGCCGTTGCGGCGGCGCTGGTGCTGCTGGTGATCCTTGCGGGTGCTGCACTCGCGCCGTGGATCGCGCCGCACAACCCGCTCGACCTCGCTTCCTTGAACCTGATGGACAGCCGCATCCCGCCGATTTGGGACGCGGAGGGGCAATGGAGCTTCCCGCTCGGCACGGACGACCAGGGGCGGGACATCCTGTCCGGCATCCTGTACGGCGTACGGATCAGCTTGGTGATCGGCGTGGGCGCTGTGCTGTTCGCGGTGGTGGTGGGCATCGCCGCCGGGCTGCTGGCGGGCTATGCCGGGGGTGCGGCGGACGCGGTGCTGATGCGGATCGCCGACATCCAGCTTACGTTTCCCGCCATCCTGATCGCGCTCTTGGTTGATGGCGTGGTGACGGCGGCGCTGCCGCAGGAGATGCACGAGCGGCTCAAGGTGCAGGTGCTGATCTTCTCCATCGGCATCAGCTTCTGGCCGCAATTCGCCCGCACCGTGCGCGGCTCGACGCTGGTGGAGCGGGGGCGGGAGTATGTCATGGCGGCGCGGGTGATCGGGCTGTCCTCCGGGCGCATCATGCTGACGCACATCCTGCCCAACGTGCTAGGGCCGGTGTTCGTGATCGGCACGCTGACGCTTGGCCTCGCCATCGTGACGGAGGCGACGCTCTCATTTCTCGGCGTCGGGCTGCCGCCGTCCTCGCCTTCGGTGGGGACGCTTATACGCATTGGCAACGATTTCCTGTTCAGCGGCGAATGGTGGATGACGATTTTTCCGGGCGTGGCCCTCGTGCTGCTGGTGTTGTCGATCAACCTGCTGGGCGATTGGCTGCGCGACGCGCTGAACCCGAAATTGCGATGAGTCTGCTCGACGTGGACGGGCTGACCGTCGAGTTCCCGACCCGGCGCGGCGTGCTGCGTGCGCTCGACCGCGTGTCCTTTTCCATCGAGCCCGGCGAGGTGCTGGGCGTGGTCGGGGAAAGCGGGGCGGGCAAGAGCCTGACCGGGGCGGCCATCATCGGACTGTTGGAACCGCCGGGCCGCATCGCCGCCGGGCAAATCCGGCTGGAGGGCGGACGCATTGACAACCTGCCTCCTGACCGGATGCGGCGGGTCCGCGGCAAGCAGGTGGGCGCCATCTTCCAGGACCCGCTGACGACGCTGAACCCGCTTTACTCGGTCGGGCGCCAGTTGACCGAGACCATGCAGGCCCATTTGCCGTTGTCCAACGGCGAGGCGCGGCGCCGGGCGGTGCGCTGGCTGGAGGAAGTGGGCATCCCCGCCGCCGCGCAGCGGATCGACGCCTACCCGCACGAGTTCTCCGGCGGGATGCGGCAGCGGGTGGTGATCGCGCTCGCCTTGTGCGCGGAGCCGCGGCTGGTGATCGCGGATGAGCCGACCACGGCGCTCGACGTGTCGATCCAGGCCCAGGTGATCGCGCTGCTGAAGCGGCTGACGCGGGAGCGCGGGTTGTCGGTGATGCTCGTCACCCACGACATGGGCGTGATCGCGGAGGCGGCGGACCGGATCGCGGTGATGTATGCGGGCCGGGTGATCGAGATCGGCGCCGTTGCCGACGTGGTGCACAGCCCGTCGCATCCCTACACCGTGGGGCTGATGGGCAGCATTCCGTCGCTTGACGTGCGGGTGGAGCGGCTGCGGCAGATCGACGGGGCGATGCCGCGGCTGAACGCCATCCCGCCGGGCTGCCCGTTTAACCCGCGCTGCCCGCAGGTGTTTGACCGCTGCCGGGTGGAGCGGCCGGACCTGACGCCGGCCCGGCAGACCTCGGCCGCCTGCTGGCTGTTCGACCCGGCGCCGGCGCATGG
>CALMAB010000336.1 GCA_937858325.1 uncultured Acetobacteraceae bacterium | reverse complement strand
GCGTAGGCCACCTGGGCGTGGGTCTCCAGCGCCCCCGGGCGGGCCGGGCGGACGGCGCGGATCGCGGCGTCCGGCGCCTGGCCCATCTCGATCAGCAGCCGCGCCGCGACCGTGCCCGTGCGGCCCAGCCCGCCCAGGCAGTGCAGCAGGATGCGGCGCCCCAACGCCAGGTGCGCCCGGAGCAGCGGGCCGACCGTGGGCCAGGCGGCGTCGAACGGCGCGCGCGGGATGTCAGCATCGACGATGGGCAGGTGATGCCATTCCATGCCGCGCGCCTGCACCTCGGCGCCCAGCCGCGGCACGCGGTAGCCGTCCAGCTCGGCCGCTTCCACCAGGGTGACGACGGCCACGGCGCCCCAGTCCCGGATGCGGTCCAGGTCCAGGCCCAGGTCGCGGCGCCAGTGGCCGGTGAAGCCATAGGGCTGCACCTTGCCGGGGCAGAACGTCATGCCGATCAGCCCGCCTCCAGGTGCCGCCACGGCATCGACGCGCAACGGGTGGGACAGGCTGGTCTTGGCCGTCTGGCTCATGCTGGGTCCATGCTTAAGGGAGCGGTCATCGGTTGGCGCAACATACCAGGTTTGCCGGGTGCCGCGTTGCCCTCCTCGGTCTCGGCGAACGTCGGGCACGTCCGGTTCTGTCGCATATGCGCCACTTACCTACAGCGCGACGCGTGACAAAGCGGCTTCCAACCCCTATGTAGCTGCCCCGCATGAGCACCTGACCCGCCCTCTTCGACCTGCATGTTCCAGTCCGCGCCGGAACCCTGGCCGGACGGCTTGATCGATGCTCGTTCGTTGAGGAGACTTCACGAAAGCCGTGGAGGATCACCGGCTCTCTTCAAGAGTGATGCGAATGTGCACGACTAATGAGGAAAGATGATCACTAACAGCGTCTTTGCCGCGGCTGATCTAGTCATTGCGGAGCTAGGGCCGCCACGCAACGGCAACCCGGCTTGGCTGAATGTGATTCTAGGCGGTCAGACGCGATTGGCACCGGTAGTTTCGGTCGCGCTCGGTGGATCGGGCCTCTACGCGATTTTCCTCGACGGTCTGCTGGTTTATATCGGCGTCTTTGTCGGTCCCGCCTTGAACCTCCGGGGTGGGTCGGTGCTTCGGACGCGCTGGGTCCGTCACGTCGGCACAATGACGATGCGCGGCCAGCGCGTCTCGCTGCGCGCCAACGTGAGGTCTTTGCTCGCGGGTGTCGGAAGCCAGCCGCTCGCCGCGCTCGCTGCCGCCTTCGCCAACCCGGCTGCCGCGCTGCACACCCCTCAAGGGATGGAGATGGCCGCGCGCAAGGTGCGCTTCGCCGCCAGCAATTGGGCGACCTTCTCCGGGCCGATCGGGAAGACGCTCGACCGCATTCAGTTCGGCTATCTCCGGCTGGGGCCTGAGGACGTGGCCGGGTTCGCCAAAAAGGCGCTGCTGTCTGGGCGGCTCGGCGCGGTCGAGAAGACACTCGTCGAGCGTTTCAGGCCGCCCCTCAACACCGCGCACAACCCGTGCCCGCTTCCGGTAACGGCGGGCGTCGAAGAAGTGTTGACCGCGATGACTGAGGAGCTCGCCAAGGCACTCGCAGGGACAGCCACGGCGCCGGTGTCGGTGGAGGAGACGGATCCGGCCGACCACGTACTCGACGAACTGCCGGCCAACACGCTGACGCTAGCCGACGAGCTCGCGGCCGTGGTCGGTCGAACCGCTGGCCTCATCCTCTACTACACGCACGGGGGCAATGAGATCCGCCTCGGTCCGGATACAGGAACACGTCGCCACGAGCGCCCGTATCTGGTCCTAAGAGTAAAAAAGCGGGGCGGAAGCTTCAGGGCGTATTCAACGCTGCCAGTCGACGAAGCATGCACACTTGGGTTCAAGGCCAGCGAGAGACACGACGGGACGATGGAATGCACCTTCCCGGTGGCGCCGGGCGAGGGAGTAGCGGACAGACTCCTCGAACTATGCAAGCGGGCTGCCCGCCGGGCTTAGAAGGCCCCCGTTTAGTAGAGTTCTGCCGCAGCGGCGGAGCACGGCGGCCAACGGCCCACCGAGCGCGTGCGAGTCTCGACAGTCATGGACAGGACAGCCAAAGCGCCGGCGGCGATCATCTATCGATCGGCCACGCCTCCTTGTTCCCGGTTCGTCTCGCTTAGAGTGAATCCAGCCTCCATCCTGCGGCGTCACCCTGGGGTTGGGAGAGCATCAGGAAGTGTGGGGTGCTCGCGCCCACGGGGCGATAGGCGTTAAGCTGGGTGAATGACGCAAGCGCCGAAGCCGACCAGACCGGTCGTTGGAACTGCCGGGTCGGCGGCCGATGCCGACGCGGCTGGGATTGTGCAGATCAAGGTCTGGCTGCTCGGGATCAGCCCGATGGTGTGGCGGCGCATGCTGGTGCCAAGCACCTGCACGTTGCGTGAGCTGCACGGCATCATCCAGGTCGCGATGGGGTGGAAAGGCATTCACCTCTACCAGTTCTGCCTGCGTGCCGCCCGCTACGGCTCGTAGGAGCTGTCGGCATCCTCGCCCGAGGTGACGCTGGCAGCGCTGAAGCTGCGCAAGGGCGCGCGGTTCACCTACGAGTACGACCTGAACGTTCCCTGGCGTCACGAGATCCGCATTGAGGACCGGCTGCTGCCGGAGGCAGGCAAGGCCTATCCGATCTGCACCGGCGGCAACGGCGCTTGTCCTCCCGAGGACTGCGACGGGCCGGCCAGCTTCATGGCCGGACGCAACGGCGTGCTATCGTTGGACGCCCTGGAGGACTTGGGCACCATGGCCGAGATCATCGGCCAGGTCGTCCTGGCGCGCCGGTCGGACCTGCTGGAGGACGAGGACACCCGCTGGCGGCTGGAGGATGCCGTCGAACGCAACAAGGCGCGTGAGCGGGCGCAGGGCCATCCGTTCTCGCGCAGGACGGTCAACGCCCGGTCCCGCGAAAGCGAGCACTTCGAGCTCATGCACCAGCAGTGCTGACGCGCTCGGCCCGGCGTCTGACCAGCAGGTCAGCGGCGATCAGGGCAGCGTCGTCGCCGCGCTGCTGACAGATGCCGGCGATCAGCGCGTGGGCGGCCGGGTCGGTCAGCTGATCGAACTGGCGCTGCAGCGTGGCAGCCGTCGTCTCGGCGTAGAGCCGGGTCGTGGTGATGCTCTCGTGGCCGAGGAAGCGCTGGAGGTCGGTGATGTCCATCCCGAGCGCAAGCAGGCGGGTGGCCACCGTGTGCCGCAGCAGGTGCGGGTAAACCCGCTTGGTGATCCCGGCAGCACCGGCCACGCCGCGGACGATCTGGCCGACGCGCTGGCGGGTCAGGGTGTGCGGTACTGCACTCGATCCCTGCTGCCGGCTGGCGAACAGCGGCCCGGCGCGGCGGGCGCCGATGTGGAGCTGGAGCAACTGGGCCAGGTCACGCCGGATCGGCACCTCACGACGCTTGTCGCCCTTGCCGTGGCGGATGGTGACCACGCGCTCGGCAAGGCTGACGTCCTCGACCCTGAGCTGGACCAGCTCGGACTCGCGGGCTCCGGTTTCCAGCAAGGTTTGCAGCATCAGCCCGGTCCTGCCGCCCTGGGCGTAGGCCCGGTCCAAGAAGCGCAGCTCCTCCTCGACCGTGAGCCGGTCCACGCCGCGGCGTTCGGGCGGGGCACGCAGGCCGGCCCTCTCGCGGGCTGCTTTGAACACCGCCTTGCTCTGGGCGTAGTCCGCGCCCTCGCGGACCAGGATGGCGACAACGGCGGGGACGGCGTGCTTGACAGGGCCATGCTCCAGTTTGCTTGATTGCATCCGGAGGGCAAGCCGATGGCGCTCAATGCCCCGTATAGACCAGAATAGGCCCGAGCCGGGAGGCCGAACCGGTCTTCAGCTTTCCACTCCGGCGATTGTGGAAAGCTCGCCCGCTTCACCCGGCATCGGAGGCCGCTCCATGCGTGTCAGCATCCTGCTCCAGATCACCGGCGATGACGGCGCCATTGGCCCCGCCAAGGAAGTAACCGCGTTTTATTGATCCGACCAGGGTAATCTTGGGTTAGGCGGCGTAGCGGAACGTGGGAT
>CALMAB010000335.1 GCA_937858325.1 uncultured Acetobacteraceae bacterium | reverse complement strand
GGATTGGCGGTGTAGCCGCCCTCCTCCCCCACCCCGACGCGGAACGCCTGGCCCAGGCCCTGCCGCTCGACCCGCAAACCCGCGAGCTGCGCGACCAGATGCCGTATGACCCGCGCGGCATCGAGCGCCGCCTCGGCCTGCGCGAGCCGCGCGGACCCGCCACCGACCTGCGCGGCCGCACCCCCAGCCCCCGGGAGATCGTCGATGCGCTCGCACCCCGCTACGCCCCTTCTGCCGGCTCTCGTGCTTTTTGGGGCGCTGCTCGGCGCGCTGGCCGCCTGCGCCCCGGTTCCGCAGCCGCCCGCCTACCAGGCCGCCCCGGCCTTTGAGCGGCGGATCATCAGCGCGGTGAACTTCGACTTCGACAGCTACCGCATCCGGCCGGACAGCTTTGCCCTGCTCGACAACGCCGCCGTCGCGCTGAACGACCCGCAGCTTTACGGCCTCTTCTTCGAGATCAACGGCCACACCGACATTTCCGGCCGCCTCGGCTACAACATCAGCCTGTCCGGCCTCCGCGCCAACGCCGTGGTGGACTACCTGGCGGCACGCGGCGTGCCGCGGGAGCGGATGCGCCCCCAGGGCTTCGGCCCGCTGCAGCCGTTCGACACCTTGAACCTGCGCAGCCCGGCGAACCGCCGGGTGGAGATCGTGGCGGTCCGGTGAGCGCGGCGGCTTTTATGCCGCCTTTACGCTTTGCCGCCCAAACCGCCATTGAGCTTTTTCGGGGCAGCGGCCCATCTCGGGCGCAGTTGATCTGAAAGGCGCAATGATGGCTGACATCCTCGTCGCCGTGCTGGGCACGGGCGGCATCCTGCTCATGGCGGCCTACGCGGCGCTGTGCGAGCGGATCTGATCCCATGCTCGACCTCCTCCTGGGCGCCGCGGTTTCGGCCGGGCTGCTGATCTACCTGGTTTGGGCGCTCGTCCGCCCCGAAGACTTCTAGGACACCCCATATGACATTGATCGGCTGGGCGCAGATCGCGCTCGTGCTGGCGCTCGTGTTCCTGTGCGCGGTTCCGCTGGGCGGATACATCGCCCGGGTGGTGCAAGGGGAGCGCACCCTTCTGTCCCCGATCCTTGGCCCTGTCGAGCGCGGCTTCTACGGCCTGGCCGGGGTGGATGCCTCGCGCGGCATGGGCTGGCTCACCTACGCCACCGCGCTGATCGTGCTGCAAGCGGTGCATTTCCTCGTGCTGTTCCTGATGCTGCACTTCCAGGACCGGCTGCCGTTCAACCCGCAGGGCCAATCGGCGGTCTCGACGCAGCTCGCGTTCAACACGGCCATCAGCTTCGTCACCAACACCAACTGGCAGGCCTACAGCGGCGAGACCACGCTGTCGTACGGCACCCAGATGTGGGGGCTGACGGTGCACAACTTCCTGTCCGCCGCGACCGGCATCGCCGCCGCGGTCGCGGTCGCCCGGGCCTTCGTGGCGGGGGGCGTCAAGGAACTCGGCAACTTCTGGGTCGACCTGACCCGGATCACCCTCTATTTGCTGCTGCCGGTCGTGCTGGTCTACACCGTGTTCCTGATCGCCTCCGGTGTGCCGCAGACGATGGCGGGCTACGTGGACGCGACGACGCTGGAAGGCGCCAAGCAGACGGTCGCCCTCGGCCCGGTGGCGTTCCAGGAAGCGATCAAGCTGCTGGGCACCAATGGCGGCGGCTTCTTCAACGCGAACTCCGCCCATCCGTTCGAGAACCCGACCGCGCTCACCAACCTGGTGGAAACCTGGTCGGAGATCGTGATCCCCTTCGCGCTCGCCGTCATGTTCGGCCACATCGTGCGGGACCGCCGCCAGGGCTTCGCGCTCATGTGGGTCATGGCGATCCTGATGGTCGCCGCGGTCATCGGCTGCTACGCGGCGGAAGGTGCGGGCAACCCGCTGCTGACCGCGGCCGGCATCGACCCGTCCATGGGCAACATGGAGGGCAAGGAGGTCCGCTTCGGCACCGCCGTGTCGTCCTTGTTCGCCGTGACCACCACCGCGACCTCGGACGGCGCGGTGATCGCCATGCACGACAGCTTCATGCCGCTCGGCGGCATGATCCCGATGTTCCTGATCCAGTTGGGCGAGGTCGTGCCCGGCGGCGTCGGGTCGGGCCTCTACGGCATCCTGGTGTTCGCGCTGCTGGCGGTGTTCGTGGCCGGGCTGATGGTGGGGCGCACGCCGGAGTACTTGGGCAAGAAGGTGCAGGCGCGGGAGGTGAAGCTCGCCATGCTGGCCGTGCTGATCCTGCCCTTGTGCATCCTGGGCGGCGCCGCGCTGTGCCTGGTGCTGCCGGACGGCGTGTCGTCGCTGGCCAACGCCGGGCCGCACGGCTTGAGCGAGATGCTGTACGCCTTCACCTCGGCGACCGGCAACAACGGCAGCGCGTTCGCCGGGCTGACGGCGGACACGGCGCTGCTGGATTACGGGCTGGGCATGTGCATGTTGCTGGGGCGGTTCGCCTTCCTGGTGCCGGTGCTGGCCATCGCCGGGTCGCTGGCGGCCAAGCCGAAGCTGCCGCCCTCCGCCGGCACCTTCCCGACGCACGGGCCGTTGTTCGTGGGCCTTCTGATCGGGGTGATCCTGATCCTGGGCGGATTGCAGTTCCTGCCCGCGCTGTCGCTCGGGCCGCTCGCGGAGCACTTCTCCATGCTCGCCGGCAAGACCTTCTGAGGACATCCATCGTGGCACAGGCTGAAACCATCAAGCTGTTCGACGGCGCGATCCTGGCCCGCGCGGCCGGGGACGCATTAGTGAAACTCAAACCGGCCCGGCTGATCCGGAACCCGGAGATCTTCGTGACCGAGATCTTCTCCATCCTCGTCACCGTGCTGGCGATGCGCAACCTGGCGGGCGGGCAGCCGGCGGGCTTCGCGGTCGCCATCGCGGCGTGGCTGTGGCTCACCGTGCTGTTCGCGACCTTCGCGGAGGCGGTCGCGGAGGGCCGCGGGCGGGCGCGTGCGGAAAGTCTGCGCCGCGCCCGCAGCGACACGATGGCCA
>CALMAB010000334.1 GCA_937858325.1 uncultured Acetobacteraceae bacterium | reverse complement strand
TTGCGGAACGCCCCCACCGGATCGGTGAAAAACATGGTGCCGAAGCGGGAGATGAGCAGATCGAACGCGCCCTCCGGGAACGGCCAGGCCGCGGCGTCCGCTTCCTGCCAGTCGATGGCCGCGCGGTCCGCTCCACCCAGCGCCGCTTGCCGCGCCCGGCCCCGGTCCAGCATCGGCCGCGACACGTCCACCGCGAGCACCCGCCCTTCCGTCCCGCAACGGTCCGCCAGCAGGAGGCTGAGGTCGCCGCAGCCACAGCCGATGTCGGCCGCGCGCTCGCCCCGGCGCGGCGCGGCGTGCTCGATCAAGGCCGCGGTCAACGGCCCGAACGCCCGGTCCATGCGGTCCTGGTCGCGCGCCCAACGCTGTCCGATGTCGCCGTTCCAATACTCGATCTGGTCCGCATTGCCCGGAGCCGCAGCGTCCATCCCATTGAACTCCCTTGCCCGGCGCCGGGGCTGCCGCGCCGCCCGCTCGATGCGCCCAGCATCGTCAGCCCCAGCATCGTCAGGCCCAGCATCGTCAGGCCCAGCATCGTCTGGCGCGTCCGTGATCGCAACTGGGGGCGGGCCGCAGCGTTCGGCCACCACGATTTCATCAGAGAAGGATCGTCGAATGAAGGCTGTTCGCTTCGGCATGGCCGCGGCGCTGCTGTGCGGCACGGCGTGGGCGCAGAACCCGCCGGCCCACAACGGCACGTACTACATCGCGCCGGGCACGCCCTCCACTGTCGGGCGCAGCGGCTCCGTCACCGGGGTCGTGCCGGGCGAGGCGGTTCCGGCGCCGCGCGGCTCCATGTCCACGTTCGGCGGCCGGTTCGGCACGGGAAGCCCGCTGAGCGAGCACAACAACAGCAGCCCGTCGCAGCCCGCCGTCACCACCTCCGACGCCGACCGCAAGACCTCCGCCGCCCCGGTGTCCGGCTCCAACAGCTTCACCATGCGCGAAGCGCGCCGGCGTATCGAGACCGGCGGGTTCACCCAGGTCACGGGGCTGCAGAAGGGCCGCGACGGCGTGTGGCGCGGCAAGGCGATGCGGGACGGCGCCGCCGTGGGCGTGTATTGCGACTACCAGGGCAACGTCGGCGCGCTGTAGGCGTCGCCCTGTCGGAAGCGGGTCACGCGGCGTTCAGTGCGTCGTAAACCGCGCGCTCGAACTGTCCATAGAGCCGCATCGCCGGCGCGTCGCCGAAGGGAAGGACCTGCGTCATCAGAACGGCGGCGACGCGCCGGGTCGGGTCGATCCAGTAATGGGTGTTGAACAAGCCGGCCCAGGTCAGCGTGCCGGCGCTGCGGCCGTTCGGACCGGGCTGCATGTTGATCATCGTGGCCAGGCCCCATTTCAGGCTGGCGCCGGGAAAGAAATCGACATCGGCCGAGCTGGCCGGCGCGGTCGTCTTTAGGATGCCAGCCTCGATAGTGCCAATTTGATTCTGGCCCAGCATCGCAACCGTGTCCGGACGCAAAACCCGTGCGCCCCGGAAAGTGCCGCCGTGCAGCAGCACCTGCAGAAAGGTCATGTAGTCCGACGCCGTCGAGTACAGCCCGCCTCCGCCGGCCCAGAATTCCGGCGTGAAGGGGATTTCGAGCGGCTGCGGCTGCAAGGAGCCGTCTGCCTGCCGCTGATGCACGCTCGCCTGCCGCGCCCGCTGCCCAGGAGTGGTCGCGAAGCCGGTGTCCTCCATGCCGAGCGGGCCAAGGATGTGCTGCTGGAAGTAAGCATCGAGCTTCTGGCTGCTGGCTGCCTCAATGAGCAGCCCAACCCAGTCGATGTTGATGCCGTACTCCCAACGCTCCCCCGGGTCGAACACCAGCGGCAAGCGCAGCGACGCGACCTTGCCGGTGCTGGTTGAAGGCATACCGCTCGCCTGCACGTAGCGCACGGTGTCGGCGTCCCACCGCTCGTAGCTGAAACCCGCGGTATGGGTCAGCAGGTGGCGGAGCGTGATCGGGCGCCGGGCCGTGCGCAGCCGCGGGGCGCCGGACGGGTCGAAGCCTTCCAGCACCTGCGGCGCGGTCAAGGCCGGGTCGATGTCGGGCAAGGGTCCGTCGAGCGTGAGCTTGCCCTGCTCCACGAGCTGCAGCGCCGCGACCGAGGCCACGGCCTTGGTCATGGACGCGATGCGGAACACCGTGTCGAGGGTCATCGCCGGCCCCTTCGCAAGGTCCCGGGCGCCGAACGCGCCTTCGTAGAACACGCCCTTGTCGGTCGCCGCCATCGCCACGACGCCCGGAACTTCGCCCGCGTCCACCGCCCGGCGCAGCACGGCGTCGATCACCGGCTGCGCCGCGGCCGGCCGTTGCAGGTCGCGGCGCCCCTCGTGGTCCCGCATGGCAATTTGCTCCGCGAGCATGGCCGCGAACGGTAACGCGACGCAGCAGCCAGGGCAACGCGACGGGCAAAGACTGCATCCATGGAGCCAATCCATGAATGCGGGCTGCGATGCGGCGGCCCGCAGGCCGCTCCGTTCCGGGTCCTGTGGTTTGCGCGCGTTCATGCTCCAGGTGTGCAACTTTAAATTTGTTTCGTCTAAAAAATAATGTAACATAGGAACATGTTTGCAACGGCAACTCGGAGTTCCGGGCTATGACGCGGTTGATGGTTCATGTCGTTGCCGGCATTGCCCTGATGCTGGCCCCATCCGCGGGGCAGGCCATGGATTTCACCTTCAACCCGCTCAGAGACCAACCGACTCAAGGCGTCATCATCGCCACAGGCGAGATACAGCTCGGCGACGACGAGAAGCTCCATACGCTGGTTGCCGGGCTGCCCGGCAACACGGTCCTGCTCGGGATCGCGCTGAGCAGCCCCGGCGGCAACCTTGGGGAGGGCATCCGGCTGGCGACGACAATCCGCAACACGGGCTTTGCCACCGGCGCGCACGGGACCTGCGCCTCCGCCTGCTTTCTGCTGTTCGCGGCGGGAGCGAAGAAACTCGTGTTCGAGGGCGCGCGCATCGGCGTTCACAGCGCGAGTTTCCACGGCGTGGAGAACATGGGAACGCAAGCGGTGACCACGCAGATGGCACGCAAGGCTGCGGAGTTCGGAGTGCCGCCGGCCATCATCGGCAAAATGGTGACGACCGCCGCCGAAGACATGGCATGGCATGGCATGGCTCAGCCAGGATGACCTTCGGTCCATGGATGTCGAGTTGGTGGACACGCGGCAAGCCAATTACGAGCCAGGCTCGCCGTTGCGGCCCGGCGGCGC
>CALMAB010000333.1 GCA_937858325.1 uncultured Acetobacteraceae bacterium | reverse complement strand
GCATAGCCCGCCAGCACGCCGAGCGACCCGCCGACCAGCCCAGCGAACACCACAGGACCCACGCCCATCAGCAGCGCGCTGCGCCCGCCGTAGAGGATGCGCGCCAGGATGTCCCGCCCCAGCTCATCCGTGCCCAGCCAGTGCCCGCGATACCCGAACGGCTTGAGCCGCAGGACGATGCTTTCCTTGTAGGGATCGAAGGGCGAAATCAGCGGCGCGAACACCACCGCCAGCACGATGGCCAGCATCAGCAGGCAGAACACCACCGTCGCCGGGTCCCGCCGCAGCCGGCCGCCGACCATCCCCCAATAGCCCGGCCGCGGCGGCAAGCGAACCGGCGCCGTGGCCGGCAAGGTGAGCGTTTGCGAATTCATGCGCGCCGCACCCGCGGGTCCATCGCCGCCTGCAGCAGGTCCACCGCCAGGTTGGTCGCGACGAAGATCAAAGCGAGGCTGAGGATCGCGCCTTGCAGCACCGGCACGTCGCGGTTGACGATGGCGCGGCCGAGCAGGGTGCCGCTGCCGGGCCAGGCGAACACCGGCTCCACCAGGATGGACCCGCCCATCAGGTAGCCGAATTGCAGCCCCATCACCGCGAGCATCCCCGGCGCCGCGTTCTTCAGCACGTGGCGCACCACGGCAAACTCCGTCAGCCCCTTGGCCCGCAGCGTGGTGACGAAATCCTGGCCGCGCACCTCCAGCACCGCGGCGCGCGTGCTGCGCGCGATGATGCCGACCGGCACCAGCGCGAGGGTCACGACCGGCAGCACCAAGTGCCGCAAATCCTCCCAGCGCAGCACGGAGAACCCGTCCGAGCCGCCCATCCCCATGCCCGACGCCGGCAGCCATGACAGCTCGACGGCGAAGATGATGACCAGCACCAGGCCGAGCCAGTAGTTCGGCACGCTGACCCCCATCACTGCCGTGCCCGTCACCAGCCGGTCCAGCGCCCGCCCCAGCCGACCCGGCGGCGCGCAGCCCGCCAGCGTTCCCAGCCCCGCGCCCACCGCGAACGACAACGGCACCGCGAACACCGCCAGCACCATCGTGTTGAGGAGCGCGCCGCCGACCTCCATCGACACCGGCCGCCGGGTCGCCACCGACAGCCCGAAATCGCCATGCGCCGCGCGCCACAGCCATTGGGCGAACTGCACCGGCAACGGCTTGTCGAAGCCGTAGGCGCGCTTGACGATCTCGATCATCTCCGCGTTGGCGTCGGGCGGCAGCACCGTTTGCAGCGGGTCGCCGGGCGCCAGGTACACCAGCATGAAGCACACCAGGCTGACCCCGAAGGCGATGGGCAGGGCGTAAAGCAGCCGCCAAAGGACCGTGCGCGCCATCGCGCCCTACTTCGCGACCGTGACCGGCGTCAGGTCCTGGAACCAGCTTTGCGCCTGCACGAAGCCCTGCACCTTGGGCGACAGCGCCCGCGGGTTGAGGTCGTGCACCACCCAGATCATCACGGCGTCGTCCACCATCTTCTCGTGGATCTGCGTCAGGATGCCTTCCCGCTTCTCCAGGTCGAACTCGTTGAAGGCGGCGGCGATCAGGGTCTCCGCGTCCTCCGAATAGTAATGCCCCCAGTTGCCACCCTTGGGCGACCACTGCGCCTTCTGCATGAAGCGGGTCATGCCGTTGATCGGGTCCTGCACGGCGCGGCTGACGTTGATGCCGTCCACGTCCGGCGCCGTTTCCACCCCACCGCGCGCCAGCGCCAGCAGCGCGTTCCAATCCATGACCCGCAACGTGACCTCGAACCCGGCCTCCTCAAGCTGAGACTTGATCAGCTCGTTCATCGGCAGCGGCTGCATCTGGCCGGAGCCGGAGGTGCTGATGGCGAACGTCACCTTGCACGGCACGCAGCCCGCCTCCTTCAGCAGCGCCTTCGCCTTCGGCAGGTCGTATTTGTAGCTGACGGGATGGCCGTAATAGCTGGTGCCCGGCGGCACGTTGGCCGGTCCCTCCTGCGCGACGCCGCCCAGCAGCTCCACCACATCCGCCCGGTTCAGCGCGTAGTTCGCGGCCCGGCGCACCCGCACGTCGCGGAACGGGCCGTTCACGAAGTTTAGCTGGTAGGACCAGTTGTGCGGGTAGGCGTTGGTGACGATCCTCATGCCGGACGACTTCAGCCGGGGAAGCGCGTCGGGCGTCGGCGCCTCGACGAAGTTCACCTGGCCGCTCAGCAGCGCCGCGGTGCGCGTGCTCGCCTCCGGCATCGGCAGCAGCACCAGCCGGTCCTGCTTCGGCACCCGCGCCTTGTCCCAGTACTCGGCGTTGGGCACCATCTCCAGCCGCTCGTGCGGCACCATGCGGTCGAAGCGGTACGGGCCGGTGCCGGAAGGCTGGCTGGCCAGCGCCGCCCAGTCGTATTTCAGCGCCTCCGCCCGGCAGCGGCTGGTCATCATGATGAAGCTGACTTCGTAGGGAAACAGCGAGCTGGGGATCTTGGTCGTCAGCGCCACCGTCCGGTCGTCCACCTTCTCGGCATGGTCAAAGTTCGGCAGGTAGGCGCGGGACAGCGCGAACTGCTGCGGGTTCCACTGCGGCGCCTTTTCGTCGTAGCGGCCGAAGTTCCACACCACGTCGTCTGCGGTGAAGGGGCAACCGTCATGCCACTTCACCCCGTCCCGCAAGGTGAACAGCCAGCGCCGGGTGTTGGCGGGATCGATGCGCCACTCGGTGGCGAGGCCGGGCTTGATTACGGCCAGCCGGTCGGCGCGGCTCAAATCCCAGTTGATCAGCGCGTCATACAGGTTCGTCGCCACGAAGCGGAACCCCTCGAACCCCTGGTCCGGGTTGCCGCCGGTCACGGGGATGTCGCCCGCGGTCATCGCGACGGTCAGCACGCCGGCCGCCTGCGCCGCGGACGCCGAAAGCAGCAACCCGGCGGCGGCCAGGCGCGAAAGGAATGACCGGGCCATGCTGGCGCCTCCATGTCAGGACGGCGCAGCGTGGCAAGAGGCGCCAGCACCGGACAAGGCCAAAATGATTAATTCGCGCGAATTTTTGGCAGGATGGAACCGGAACCGCTTTGCACGACGGCGTACGCCTAACGCTTAGGCACGACTTCGCTGATCTCGTGCGGCGGCGCCGCCGGGCACGGTCGGCGGTGACGCACAGCCCCTGGACAGCCCGCCGTTTTGGCATGGAAAATGCCAGACGACCCGGCAGCGTTGCAGGAGGACCCCCATGCCGCAATCCACGTCGCGAGCGGATTTCGAGGCGCTGATCCGCCGTGCCGGCCTGTCGCTCACGCCCGAGCAGGTCGCCGAGCTTTACGTCGGCTGGGCGCACGTGGAGCCGATGCTGGCCCGCATCCGCGCGCCCGGCCGCGGGCGGGACGCCGAACCCGCCCTGACCTTCCGGCCGGAGCCTCAATAATGGAGCCTCCGATGCAAACCCCCACGGTCGCGGACGCCGCCCGGCAGATCGCCGCGCGCCGGCTGTCCCCCGTGGAACTCACGCAGCACCTGCTGGACCGCATCGCCGCCGAGGACGCGGCGCTCAACAGCTTCATCCTGGTGACGCCGGAGCGGGCGATGGCCGACGCCCGCGCGGCGGAAGCGCGGATCATGGCCGGCGAGGCGCGCGGCCCGCTGGACGGCATTCCCATCGCGCACAAGGACATCTACGGCACGGTGGGCATCCCGACCACGGCGCACTCCAAGCTGCTGCAAGGCTGGGTGCCCGACGCGGACGCTACCACAGTCCGCAAGCTGGCGGAGGCCGGCACGGTGATGCTCGGCAAGCTCGCGACGCACGAGTTCGCCTTTGGCGGCCCGAGCTTCGACCTGCCCTGGCCGCCGGCGCGCAACCCGTGGAACACCGAGCACTTCACGTCCGGCTCCTCGTCCGGCACCGGGGCGGCGGTGGCGGCGGGGCTGATCCTGGGCGGCACCGGGTCCGACACCGGCGGCTCGATCCGCGGACCCGCCGCGCTGTGCGGCATCGCCGGGATCAAGCCGACCTACGGGCTGTGCAGCCGTGCCGGCATCCTGCCGCTGTCCTTCTCGCTGGACCACGCCGGCCCGATGGCCTGGACGACCGAGGACTGCGCGATGCTGCTGCAAGCCATGGCCGGCTTTGACCCGCAGGACCCGGCCAGCGCCGACCGCCCGGTGCCGGACCTCTGCGCCGGGTTGAACGACGGCGTGAAAGGCCTGCGCATCGGCGTCGTGCGGAGCTGGCACGAGACCGACCGCCCGGTCAGCCCCGCTGTCCAGGCCGGCATCGACGGCGCGCTCGACATCTGGCGCGCGCAGGGGGCGGAGGTCCGGGAGGTCGCCCTGCCGTCGCTCTACGACTACCAGGCGGCGAACTACATCGTCCTGGTCGCAGAAGCGTTCTCCCTGCACGAACCCTGGATGCAGGAGCGGTTCGGCGACTACGGCGAACTGCTGCGCGACCGCATGGCATATGGTGGGCTGATCGCCGCGACCGACTACGTGCAGGCGCTGCGGATGCGCCGGGAGCTGTGCGCCGCCACGACGGCGGCGATGCAGGATCTCGATCTGATCGTCACCGCCGGCGCCCCGGCGGAAGCGCCGCGCATCGACGCCGTGCCGAAATGGGACAACCTGGCCCGGCCGGGCTTCACCGCGCCGTTCAACCTCACGGGCTGGCCCGCCATGTCCGTCTGCTCCGGCTTCGGCGTGGACGGCCTGCCGGTCAGCGTGCAGGTCGCGGCCAAGCCGTTCCAGGAAGCGACCCTGTTCCGCGCCGCCCATGCCTTCGAGCAGGCGGCCGGCCTCCGCGCCAAGCGCCCGGCGCCCAGGAGCATGGCCGACGCTGCGGCGTAGGGCGGGCGGTCAGCCTTTTCGCGTCACCTTGCGGCCACGTAGTGGCGGCGCTGGCGGCACGAGCGTCAGCGCCTCCGCCATGGTCCAAGGATTGTCCACCGGAAAGCGGTCGATCCCAATGCCCGTTTCGATGGAAGCGCGGCGGCGAGCAACAGGATACGCGACATGCCGGCCACCTTGGCACACATGGACGGGACGGCGCTTCACGGAAACCAGCCATCGAGCGACGCCCTCACCCGGACGCCCGATCCCAAACCCGGGTGACGGCAGCCAGCGCCGCGTCCGCGCCGCGCGCGCCGATGATGCTGAGGCCGACCGGCAGCCCGTCCACGACGGCGCCCGGCAGGCTCACCTGCGGGTGCCCCGCCAGGCCGCCCTGCGCGCACAGGCAGCCGATGCGCGCCCGGAGCGGGTCGAGCACCGGCAGCGGCAACCCGGTTTTCGGCGCCGGGAACGGCGTGGTCGGCAGGCAAAGCACCGTGCCCGGCGGCAGCAGATAGGCCATGCGCCCGCGCGCCTCCTGCCGCATCAGCGACGCCCATTCGATCTCCGCCGCCGGGAT
>CALMAB010000332.1 GCA_937858325.1 uncultured Acetobacteraceae bacterium | reverse complement strand
GCCCAGCAGCAGCACGGGCGTGCCGCGGCGCAGGTCGGCCACCGCGCGGTGCACGGATCGGATGTGCAGCAGGTCCGGGTTGGGCAAAAGGGATGCGGCCGACTGGTCCGCCTGTGATCCTCGCGGCTGGGCCACGTCGTCTCCATCTCAATTGTCGGCGTCCGACCAGGGATATGGCGTCCGCTTGTGTGCCGCAGCCAACTGCCTCACAACGATGTGTGTATTCTAAGGCGTCGTGGTATCATTTTACAGGGCCTGGTGCGCGTTGGACCCTGGGCCAGATCATTTTCGAGGGTATCGCCCCGACATGCCGGGTTGTCGAACCGAGTGACAACGAAGACCAAGATGGGCACTTTGCCATTGGTTCTACGAAGGGAAGTTGCCGAATGACGGCTGAGCGTCCGATCCTTGTCGTCGATGACGATTCGACCCTCCGGGAAGCCTTGCTTGAGCAGCTCCAGGTGGACGGCGAGTTCGCGGTTGCCGAGGCGACGACCATCTCGGAAGCGGAGGCGCTGATGACGGGCAAGGACGCCCGGTTCGACGCCGTTATCCTCGACGTGGGTTTGCCCGACGGGGACGGCCGCGACCTTTGCGCGCTGCTGCGCCGCCAGGGCCTGCGCATGCCGATCATCATGCTGACCGGGTCGGACGACGAGGCGGACGTGGTCCGCGGGCTGGATGCCGGCGCCAACGACTACATCGCCAAGCCGTTCCGGCTGGCAGAGCTGCTGGCCCGGTTGCGCGCGCAGCTGCGGATTTTCGAGAACTCCGAAGACGCCGTCTTCACCATCGGTCCTTACACCTTCCGCCCCAGCGCCAAGCTGCTGCACGAGCCGGTGAAGAACCGCCGCATCCGCTTGACCGAGAAGGAGGCGGCCATCCTCAAGTTCCTGTATCGCGCGGGGACCCGCCCGGTGGCACGGCAAGTCCTTCTGAACGAGGTCTGGGGCTACAACGCGGCCGTCACGACCCACACGCTGGAAACGCACATCTACCGCTTGCGCCAGAAGATCGAGCCGGACCCCAGCAACGCGCGCCTGCTGGTCACGGAAGGCGGCGGCTACCGCCTCGACCCGGTTGGAGGCATATCGGACGCCTGACCGCCCCTGGAGACTGTCCAGCGGTCACGGCCATGCGGGCCGCCGTAGATCTGCAACGTTCCCCATAACCGCAGTTCCGTTCGGTTGAACGGGGTCGCATAGTTTTTGCCAGCGGCCCCTTGCCTTGCCCTTCCGTCATTGCGAGCCGCCTTGGCGGCGTGGCAATCCAGGAGCCGCCAGCGCGGCGCTTCTGCTCCTTGATTGCCGCGTCGATGCGCTGCTCGCAATGACGTGGAATCGACCGAGGCCGAAGGCCGCTCGTACCATCACGCCCATTCTCAGGCCTCTTGGCTTGGCAAAAGGCGCGGCCATGCTACCACGAACAGTGCTTTCACGCTGGTTCTGCAACAATATCGCGAGTTGTGAAGCGTGCCGTCTGCAATGACACCTTCAAACTTCTTTGAAGTAGAGTAAGTTAAGGAAGCATGGTCAGATCAGGGTTCTGAACAGGATGAAGGTAGATCTTCGTACCAAAGATATGCGTTTTTCGAACATCTACACGCAAGTCGAAGAGGCGAAATCTATAGGTGAGCAACTGAGCAGGGACTTGGAGTTTTACGCCGACCGCGGCGCGACGGCCCGCTCTTTCTCGTTCCGCAGCTTGGCCAGGTTCTGGCTCGGCATCATTGGCCTAGTCTGCGTGGGCGCGGCGACGCTCGAAGTGTTGGGACCGCCGCTGCGCAATGACCGTGCATCCAG
>CALMAB010000331.1 GCA_937858325.1 uncultured Acetobacteraceae bacterium | reverse complement strand
TGGAAATACCGCTCGGCGATGCGGCCGAACACGCCGGCGAAGCCCGCGGGGATGTCGCCCTCCTCCCGCCTGTAGCTCGCGCCCAGCAGGTTGTCGCCGACCTGCGGACCCGGCGTCGCCGTCATCTTCTCCGCACCCACCACCAGCGCGAACCGGCCGCGCCCGGCGGACAGGAAGTCCCGCGCGCCGTGGATGGCGGCGGAGCCGGACGCGCAGGCGTTCTCGTACCGGGTCGCCGGCTTGAACCGCAGCGCCTCGATGTCCTGCATGGGCAGGGAGCTTGGGAAGTCCTGGCGGGAGAAGCCGTTGTTGAACAGGCCGACGAACACCCCGTCAATTTCAGACGGATCGATGCCCGCATCCGCGATGGCGCCGCCGGCGGCGCGGGCGATCAGCGCCTCCACGTCCGGTTCCTCAAGCTTGCCGAACGGGGTGTGCGCCCAGCCAACGATGCATGCGGTCATGAACAGCCTCCGATCCCTTCCCGGGATTTCGGTGGGGCAGGGCCGGTATGCAAGCGGGCCTTCCTTCCGGGCCGGAATTGCGATACGGGCGGTGTAACAAGGAATGTAGGAGGACGCGCCCATGCCGCCCATCACCCGCCGCAGCCTGGCCGCCGGGGCAGCCGCGCTGCCGCTGTTCGCCATCCGCAGCCGGCCCGCCGGCGCTGCCGAGTTCTCCTACAAGTTCGCGAACAACCTGCCGGCCGCGCACCCGATGAACACCCGCGCCAACGAGGGGGTGGCGCGCGTGCTGGAGGCCACGGGCGGCCGGGTGGAGATCAAGGTCTTCCCGAACAACCAGCTCGGCTCCGACACCGACATGCTGAGCCAGCTCCGCTCCGGGGCGGTGGAGTTCTTCACGCTGTCCGGCCTGATCCTTGCGACACTGGTGCCGCCGGCCAGCATCAACGGCGTGGGCTTCGCGTTCAAGGACTACGACCAGGTGTGGCGCGCCATGGACGGCAAGCTCGGGGAGTTCGTGCGGGGGGAGATCGCCAAGCGCGGCCTCCTCGCCATGGACCGCATCTGGGACAACGGGTTCCGGCAGATGACGACCAGCACGAAGCCGATCCGCGCGCCGGAGGACCTGCGCGGCCTGAAGCTGCGCGTGCCGGTCAGCCCGCTTTGGACCAGCATGTTCGCGGCCCTCGGCGCGGCGCCGGCCAGCATCAACATCAGCGAAACCTACTCCGCCCTGCAGACCAAAATCGTCGATGGGCAGGAGAACGCGCTGGCGGTGATCGACACGACCAAGATCTATGAGGTGCAGAAGTTCTGCTCGATGACCAACCACATGTGGGACGGCTACTGGTTCCTGGCCAACCGCCGCAGCTTCGAGCGGCTGCCCAAGGACGCCCAGGAGATCGTGGCGCGCGAGATCAACAAGGCGGCGATGGACGAGCGGGCCGATGTCGCCAAGCTCAACGCCGAGCTGCGCGGCAAGCTTTCGGCGGGCGGGCTGGCCTTCAACGACACCGACCCAGCGCCCTTCCGCGACGCGCTGAAGACGAGCGGCTTCTACAGCGATTGGCACGGAAAGTACGGCGACGCGGCGTGGGGCGTCCTGCAGGACAGCGTGGGCGGGCTGCCGTGAGCGCCCTCCCAAAACGGGGTCCGGCACCCATATGATCGTCACGATCTGAGGAGGTCATCCCATGTCCTTGTTTGCGACCAAGACGAAGCCGGCCGAGGCGTATGCCTTCACGCGGACCGACGCCGAATGGCAGGCCATGCTCACGCCGGAGCAGTACAAGGTGATGCGCGGCCATGGCACCGAGCGCGCCTGCACCAGCCCGCTGAACGCCGAGAAGCGCACGGGTGTCTACGAATGCGCCGGCTGCGGCCAGGCGCTGTTCAAGACGGACGCCAAGTTCGAGAGCGGCACCGGCTGGCCCAGCTTCTTCCAGCCGGTCGCGCCCGACGCGGTCGGCACCACGGAGGACCGCTCCTGGGGCATGGTCCGCACGGAGGTGCATTGCAGCAACTGCGGCAGCCATCTCGGCCACGTGTTCCCGGACGGCCCGGAGCCGACCGGGCTGCGCTATTGCATGAACGGCGTTTCGCTGAACTTCCAGCCCGCCTGACCTGGCAAGAAACGCCGGGCGGGCCTTTCCGCGGAAAGGTCCGCCCGGCTGGAATTGCCGGCTTGTTGTGACGGCTCAGTCGGCCGCGAGCGCCATCGCCTTGCGGGCCATGATCTGGCCGACGTGATCCTCGATGGCCTGGCCGACATGCTCGGCGTGGCTGGCAAACACATGGTCCGCGCCCGGGTAAACCCGGTAATCGACCTGGACGTTCTTCTGCGTGTTCAGCTTGTCCACCAGCTTCCGCACCGAGGGTTCCGGCACCAGCTCGTCGCTGTCGCCGTGCAGCATCAGGCCGCCGCATGGGCACGGGGCGAGGAAGCCGAAATCGTAGTGGCTGGCCGGCGTCGCCACGCTGACCCAGCCCGAAATCTCCGGGCGCCGCATCAGCAGCTGCATGCCCACGAAGGCGCCGAAGGAATACCCGCTGATCCACAGCCCGCCCGAGTTCGGGTTGACCATCTGCATCCAGTCGAGCGCCGCAGCGGCGTCGCTGATCTCGCCGAAGCCGCCGTCGTACTTACCCTGGCTGCGCCCGACGCCGCGGAAATTGAACCGCATGACCGAGAAGCCGAGCTTCTGGAACGACTGGTACATCGTGTAGGAGATGCGGTTGTTCATCGTGCCGCCGTGCAACGGGTGCGGGTGCAGAATGAGCGCCAGCGGGGCGCCAGTCTCCTTGGAATGGTGGTAGCGTCCCTCAAGCCGCCCATCAGGACCAGCGAACATGACCTCAGGCATGGTGTCCAGTTTTCCTTCTTTCCGCGGCCAGGCACAGCCGTCGGTCGCTGCCGCGGCGGGCCATGCCGGGCACTGCCCAAGCGTCGCTCCGACCGCTTCCAATGAACATGCTCCATTCAAGCCGTTGGCCCAGCGAGTTGACGTTGCCGGGCAAACAGCTTAGCTCGGATTGGCGCCGCTTCGGGAAATCTCTTTGCCGGGAGCGGCGCTAATCCGTGGATGCATCCTATATAAGGCGGCCACGCCCTAAACACATAACGGAATTGTCGCATGGCATTCATGTTTCTGCGTGAAGCCATCAGCGCCTATCGGGAACGGGACCCGGCCGCACGGTCCCGGCTTGAGGTGCTGCTGTGCTACCCGGGCCTCCATGCGGTTCTGTGGCACCGGCTCTCGCATGGGTTGTGGCGGCGGCGCCTGCACCTCGCGGCACGGATGTTCGCCCACCTGGGGCGCTTCTTGACGGGCATCGAGATCCACCCCGCCGCGCGTATCGGCCGGCGGCTAATCATCGACCACGGCATGGGCGTCGTGATCGGCGAAACGGCAGAGGTCGGCGACGACGTGTATCTATACCACGGCGTGACGCTCGGCGGCACCAGCAGCGAGCGAGGCAAGCGGCACCCGACGCTCGGCAACAACGTGATCGTGGGCGCCGGGGCGAAGATCCTGGGCGACATCCTGATCGGC
>CALMAB010000330.1 GCA_937858325.1 uncultured Acetobacteraceae bacterium | reverse complement strand
AGCCGGGGCCGGCCCCGGCTTGGGGCCGGGTTCCTGCAAGCACCCGATGCCATCAAGCAAATCCCGCGTCGTCCCGCGCCATGTGGACCGGCAGGATGATGCGGGCCTGGCTGCCGCCGTTGAGCCGGGTCTCCGTCAGCAGGACGCCGTCATGCGCTTCCACGATCCGGCGCGCGACGGCAATCCGGTCGGCGCTTGGCTCGACCCGCGGCCGCCCCGGCTGTCCCGCGTCCTCGGACGCAGGCTCAGCCGAGGGCGGCGCGCCTTCCACGGCGCAGCCCACGAGGATCTCCACCGCGCCGTCGCCGCGCCGCCCCACCGACAGCTTGACCGCCGAACCCGGCAGCGCGCGGGCCAACGCCGCGCCGACAAGCGACTGGATCGCCCGGTGCATGCTGTCCCGATCAACGCACACCGACACGTTCCGCTTGGGCAGGCTCACGCTCAGCTCCACGCCGCCCTTGACGCTGGCTGGGTAGCAGGCGCGCAGCACCCGGCGCATCGCGTCGCCGAGGTCGATCCACTGCACGTCAAGGTGGAGCGACTGGTCCCGGGTCGTCGCGAGGTCCAGGGCGTCGTTGGCGAGGGCGGCCAGGTCGCGCGAGCTTTCGGAAAGCTGCTGCGTCACCGCGGCGATCTGCTCCGGCCCGGCAGCCACCCCGGGTTGCGACGCCATGGCCTGCACAAGCGTTACGATGTGCTCAACGGTGGGCCGCAGGCGGTGCGCAAGCGTTTCGAGGAACCGCGCCTGGATAACGCTCGCCTCCTCCGCGGATTGCTTCGCCTGGCGCAGTTGCGCTTCCGCGTGCTTGCGGTAGAGCACGTCGAGATAAACGAACAGCGCCGTCTCAATCAGCTCCTGGTCGCCCGACTCGAACGGGCGGCTCACGTTGCCCTCGGAGCGGTTGCCGATCACGAGGGCATGGCCGCTGGACCGGTCGTAGGCCCATAGGATGAACGGCAGCCGGAGCACGTCGAGCAGCCCCTCCGGCGGCCGGTCGAGCCGGAGCGAGCTGGTGAAGAAGAAGCCCGGCGGGCTCGGGATCATCACGACCTCGTCCGCCTCGATGCTGGTGCCGCCGATGGCGTGGGCCACCAGGAACCGGCCGCTGCCGGGCGGCTCCTCCCGCAGCAGGGCGGCGCGGTCGCACAGGGCCGCTTCCACGACGACCTGCAGCAGCGCCCCGCCCACGTCGTGCATCGCCTGGGCCGGCTCGGCGAAGCGGTAGGCTTCGCGCACCAGCCGGGCCACCGTGCGGCTCCGCCGCGCTTCCAGGAACGCCTGGCTTTGCTCCTCCTGCAGGCGGAGCAGCCGGGCGCCGAGATCGTTGCACTCGTTGCGATAGTATTGCAGCTCGCGCTCGAACGGATCGCCGATGCCGACGCGGTTCATGACACCGCCTGCGTCAGCACGGTGAGAACCCCCGTCCAGTCGAGCGGCCGGCTGTACGTCCCGAACGGTGCGACCTCAACGCCCGAATAGAAGCCGAGCAGCGGGAACGACGCTTGAAGGTCTTGCATCATCAACGCAGCCTCCTCGAATGGCGCGCCGCTGCGGGCGCTGGCCCGGCCGGCGCAGTCGATGTAAAGGCCGAAAAGAGGCTTGGCGGCCGATCTTCGTGCACGGGCCGCCGCGGTCCCCTGGCGAACCGAGTCGAGCATCAGCGCGTTGTCGCGCGCCATGATCTGCACCCTGGTGCCCTCGCGGAAATCCGGCTCGAACAAGGTGATCGAGCCGTCCGAGCGGTTGGCGCCTAGGATCAGGCGGTTGACGTAGGCGTTCTCGTCATAGGGCGCGAAAGGGTCGCCGTGCTTCTCCCCCAGGGTCGCCACGAGGGACAGGTCGCTGCCGTCGGTGCTGCCGAGGCGCAGGCCAAGCATCCGCTCGATCACCGCAAGCGCCGGTTCCCCATCCAGCTCGTGCACCACCGCCCCGTCGATGCGGGTGATCCGCATGAAGCTGCTGACCGGCCGGCAGCCGTGCATCACGGTGGTTTCCGCCTTGATCTCGGGCGGGAACACCAGGGCCACCGCGGAATGCTTGCTCACGCCCTCGCCGTCGAACACCCAGCCGTCGGACAGGTTCATGTCGGTGAGCAGGCCGCCGCCGATCAGGTTGACCCGCTTGCCGCCCAGGCCGGCGTGGAACCCATCGACGATTGCGCTCGCATGGTGCAGCCGCAGCGGGGCCGTGGAAGCAACGCTGTCGAAGAACAGCAGGACCACCGCGTCGTCCGCCGCCTGGCCGGCCACCGCGCGCGCGAGCGCCTCGCCAGCCTCCGCTTCGCCGTCCAGCAGGCCGTGCGTGACATGGACCTGCGGCACGGGGCCTGCGGCGGTGAACGCGACGATGCCCACCTCCATGCCGCTGTAGCCAAGCTCGCCGCCGCCCATCGCCCCGGCCGCCGAGCCGCCCACCACGGGAACGTCGCCGTAAGCCGCGCCCAGCGCCGCAAGCGCCGTTTCCGGGTCGTGCTTGCCGCCGCAGAACACCAGCAAGAGGACGGGCGCGATGCTGCCAAGCAGTGCACAGCAACGCTGGATGACAGTTGCGGTATCATAATGGAGGGCGTAGGCGACCTGGACCGAGCTGCTTGGAGCATCGGTCAAATCCGCAGCAGGGCTCGTTCGCATTCCATAGCAATAGCACATGGCCAAAGGCGTTTGACAGAATTGTTATGACGGTCCAAGTTCCAATGCTTTGTTCGCCTTATATACTCAGGTTCCGTGTCAATATTGAGGCAGCAAGGCTTGAAAAGGGACAACTTTAGACAGTTCCCGCATTCGGCGCCATGCCTCAGGTTCGAGTCGGTCGGTGCTGCGGCGTGGCGCCAGTCCCGGCATTAAACCGAGAAAGCCACTTTTTGAAACAACTCAAGGGTCGGGAGCACCCCGGCCAACCATGGCAAAGCAGCACGGGCGGCCTGGTGGCCTGTTCCGTTGTTGCAGCTGAATGCTGTTGGCCGTGATCTCGTGCCGCGTCGCTCCTGCCATCGCATCGCCCCGTCAACTGTTGCCCGTTGGGCGCCGGTGCAACGTGCCTGCACTTGGAGACAACGGCGCCCCAGGCTCGGCTTGCCCGGCCGCGAGCCGGTCCGCGTGGGCCAAGTCGTCCGGCGTGTTCACGTTGAAGAAAGGGTCCACGCGCCCGACCGGCCATTCAACGACGGCGGTGCCGTGGCGCCCGGCATAGGCGCCCACCTTGCGCACGCCCTCTTGCGTCAGCACCCGGCGCAGGTCGTGGCGCAGCGCCACCGGCCAGAGCGCCGCCACCGGGTGCGTCCGCCCGCCCGACGCGGCGCAGGCCAGCACCGCCC
>CALMAB010000329.1 GCA_937858325.1 uncultured Acetobacteraceae bacterium | reverse complement strand
CACCGTGACCCGTTGCGGACCCCGCTCGCGGGCGAGGCGCACGACCTCGCTGAAACGAGCTTTTGCGTCCTCCAGCTTCCATGCCGGGAGAGCCGCCGCGACGGTGAAGCACGCGGAGGACCCCAGCACGCACAGGATGGCGCGCCGGCGCAGGCGCGCGGCAAGCGCGGCGGAGGGGGTCATGCGGGGGTGGGCCTGTCGCGGCGGACCTACCCGGCGCAGAGCGGGTTCAGCGGCGCGCACGCCTGTTTTCTTGCGGCATGACCATGAGCCATTCTAATCGGACCAGATCGGTCGGTTCGCGGGTGATAATGTCAGGAACTGTGCGCCCCACGGCAGCGGTCCTGCCGGTATGGGAGCTGAAGGAGGCGGAGACTTGTTTGGGCGAGGTCGCGCGCCTCGCTTGCGAGCAAGGTCCGCAACGGGTCGGACTTTTAGCAACTCGCCATATGTTCGCGCGGCAGCCTCGATCTGGTTCGCCGCGCGCTCGACCGCGCTTGGATTCTCTTCACAATACGCAATGGCTGAAGAGTATCTTACTATACTGCAATAAGTAGTGGGGGTTGCGGTTGTGCGTATCGTGATGGCGGCGGCTCTTGGCACGGTGCTGGCGAGCGGGGTGGCGCAGGCGGAGATTTTGCGGCCCAACACGCCCTGCTCTACCATTGCATCCATCATGGATGGTGACGACCGCCAGACGATTGGATATGCGGTTCAATTCATTGCGGATGCAATGAGCGCCGCCGACGAAAACCCAAGGACGCACAAGCGGTCCGACACTTTCGACCAATGGTCAGATAAGGGTCTGACTGACGCCGTCGCATTCACAATCGTTCGCTGCCGATCTGGAAAATTTGCAACGGCCAAAGATGCCGCATCGTCTGTTGTGGCTGATTTTCGCCGCATGAACGTGGTGCTTGGCTCGTCTAAATGATTACCGCTGCGCCGGCGTAGCGGGAGACATGGAAGAATCAGGATGATACGAAAGATGGCAAGATAATCGTCGCGCGCAGTGTTCGACCAAACGACGTGCCGCTTCACGCCTTAGCGCGGGCCGCCTCGATGATCGCGCGGGCTTCACGCGCCACCTCGTCATGACGCGTCACTTGGCCGGCGCGCACATCCGCCTGGCCACGCTCGAACCCTTCGACAATCGCCAACTCGCGCTTGACATAGGCGGCGATGGCCTCCGCCGCCAGGAAGCTACGCGTGCGATGGGTGCGGTCCGCCAGCGTGGCGAGCTTGCCCTTTACGTCGTTGGACAGGCGAACGGTAAGGGTGGTGCTGTCCGGCATGACCGCTCTGCACTTGTGCGAGGCAATGCACATTGTAATACAAACAGGGCGAGAGACAACGTGGCCCAGTGACGCCCTTTTACCCTCCGCCGCTACGCCAGCCCCTTGGAGACCTCCACCACGTCCGGCTCGTCCGGCAACCGCGCCACGGCAAACCCCAGCCGGCGCATGAAGGCCAGCATCGGCGCGTTCTCCGCCAGCACCTGCCCGGTGACGCGGGTCATACCCTGGCTGCGCCCCCAGTCCATCACGCGCTGCATCAAGCGCCGGGCCAGGCCGCGGCCCTTCATGCTGGGCTCCACCACCACGGCGAACTCGCCGGTCTCGGTGTCCTGTTCGCGCACCAGGCGGCACACGCCGAGCGTTTCGCCCGTCGCCTCGCGCACGGCGACAAAGGCCATCTCCCGGTCGTAGTCCACCTGGGTCATGCGGGCGACCTGCTCCGGGGACAGGGCGCGGAGCAGGCTGAAGAAGCGGTAGCGGATGTCCTCGGGCGACAGGCGGGCGAAAAAGGCGGCGTGCGCTTCCGCGTCCTCCGGGCGGATCGGGCGGATCAGCACGGTCTCGTCCCCCGCGGCCCAATGCTCCGCGAGTTCCGCCGGGTAGGGCGCGATGGCGAGCTGCGCGGCGTCGCCGGGCGGGCGCAGCGCGATCCAGGCATCGGCGACCGAAACGCCGGACGGGTCGGCGAACACCGGGTTCAGCTCGACGGCGGCGATCTCCGGGAAGTCAACGACGAGCTGGCTGATGCGGACCAGGGCGTCGGCCACAGCGTTTCGGTCGGCGGCGGGCTGCTCGTGCGTTTCTTCCAGCCTGCGCGCCGCGCGGGTGCGGGCGACCAGGCCGTGGGCCAAGGCAAGGTTGAGCGGCGGCAGGTCGTACACCATGTCGCCCGACCCCTCGGCGGCGCTGCCGCCCCCGCCGAAGCCGATGGCCGGGCCGAATGTCGGGTCGTCCGCCACGCTGACCCGAAGCTCACGGGCGCGGCCCACCTGGCGCTGCACCAGGAAACCTTCGGCCAGACCTTCGGTCCCGATGCGCTCGCGGCGGTGGTCGAGCCGGACCGCCGCCGCCCGAACGGCGTCGGCGTCGTGCAGGTCGAGGGTCACGCCGCCGGGTCCGCCGGCCCGGGGCTGCGCGCTGCGGCGCAATTTGAGCACGGCGGGAAAGCCGAGCAGCCCGGCGGCGTCGGCCGCGTCCTCCGGCGACAGCGCGGGGCGGCTGGGCACCACGGCGATGCCGTAGGCCGACAGCACCGCCAACGCCTCATCCTGCAGCAGCCCCGGGCGGCCGTCCCGGCGCACGATCCCGAAC
>CALMAB010000328.1 GCA_937858325.1 uncultured Acetobacteraceae bacterium | reverse complement strand
GTCAGGCCCAACCCGCCGATGCGCCCCATAAGCCCTTCGGTCATCTCATGCTCGATGACGCCCACGGCGTCCGCGCCGTAGGTCCATGGCAGCCTGCTGTTCAGGGTGACCGTGTCGTCGATGTCATCGCTTGCAGGGGCGAGGCCTAGGATTTGCGCCAGGCCGCCGGAGATCGCGACGCCTGTTCCATGGGTTGGGTCGATGGACGGGAGCGAGGCCACGGCGGCGAAATCATCAGCGGTCGTCGCGTGCTTGGTGAGTGCCGCCTTGAAATCGGCATAGCTGACCTCGAACACCGGGAAGCTGTTGGACCCGGAGAAGCCGCTGAGCGGCTTGAAGTCAAACGCGACGTGGAGAGTGATCGGATCGGCAATCTTGCTTTGCAAGTCAGCTTCGGCGGCCAGAACCGCGTTGCGATACTGCTGCGTCACTTCAGGGCTGAAACTGTTGATGAAGGTGAGGCCTGACGGTGCTCCGCTTTGTATCGTGAAGGGGGCTGTCCCCGGCATCAAGCTCACGTCCGTATCAAGACCCACAATGCTGCTATCGTATTCTGCCATGTTGCCTGAGCCGACGACACGAAAGGACATGCACGTTCTCCGGTGGTAATTAGGTTCTACAGTTTCTGTCTGAGACAGATAGCGATTTGAACAGTGAACGACGTTCGGAGTATAGATTAGGGGATACGTCGCCTATAAACCGTCATATGACGCTGCTGTTTTGAGCTCTAAAGCAAAGACTATATCAGTTTCTATTTATTACATGATCTGCCCGGCATACGTAACGACAAGTGCATAAGCACACTCTGCGCCGCGCTCGACATCCGCCTACGCTCCACTCATTGTTGTATTATAGGTTACACAATTAGCTTATAAGTTGAGAAATGCAACGCAAATTTTTGGACATTGCAGGAATTTTAGACTTGAGAGGCGGTGTTCCGTTCGCTGTCAAGGCCAGGACAACGAATGCCTTGCGCGCCCACCCACAACCGCGTGTGCCGATCGTTGCACAGCCCGGCCTTACCGCAGTCTTGATGGACCGTCGCTTGACCAAGCCGGGTCGCGCGGCGGAGTATCGGCGCGGCTCAACAGGAGGCCCGCCATGAACATCGCCGCCCTGCCCGCATCGCTGTCCGGCGTCTCAGAAGCGGAGTGGAAGGTTCGCTGCGACCTGGCGGCGCTGTATCGGCTTGTGGCGCATCACCGGATGACCGACCTGATCTACACCCATATCAGCGCGCGGCTGCCGGGGCCGGAGAACCATTTCCTGATCAACCAGTATGGCGTGATGTTCCACGAGATGCGCGCGTCGGACCTGGTGAAGATCGACTATGACGGCAACATCGTCGAGGACGGCCAGCGGTCGCGCCGGGTGAACGCGGCCGGGTTCTGCATCCACTCGGCGATCCACATGGCCCGGCACGACCTGATGTGCGTGATCCACACCCACACCGCCGCCGGCATGGCGGTGGCGGCGCAGAAGCACGGCCTGCTGCCGATCAGCCAGCACGCGCTGAAGTTCTACGGGCATCTGGCCTACCACGGCTACGAGGGCATCGCGCTCGACCTGGACGAGCGGGAGCGGCTGGTGGCCGACCTCGGCGCGCACCGTGCGATGATCCTGCAGAACCACGGGCTGCTCGTTGCCGGGCGCACCATCCCGGAGGCGTTCAACAACATCTACTACCTGGAGCGCGCCTGCCAGGCGCAGGTCGCGGCGCTGGCGGGCGGGGCCGAGCTGGTGACGCCGCCCGAGGCGGTCCGCCTCCATACGGCAGAGCAGTTCAACCGCGAAGGCAGCATCGAGCATTACGAGATGATGTGGGAAAGCTGCCTGCGCCTCGTGGAGCACGACCGGCCCGATTACCGCTCCTAAGTGGCGGACCTTCTGCAGATCGACGGGCTGCGCACGGTGTTCCGCAGCCCGTCCGGCGACGTGCCGGCGGTGGATGGGGTGAGCCTGTCCGTGGCGCGCGGCAAGACGCTCGGCATCGTGGGCGAAAGCGGCTGCGGCAAGAGCATGCTGTCGCTGTCCGTCATGCGCCTGGTGCCGTCGCCCGGGCGGGTTGCGGCGGGCCGGGTGGTGTTCGACAGTCAGGATCTGCTGGCCCTGGCGCCCCGTGCCATGCGCGCGGTGCGTGGCAACCGGATCGGCATGATCTTCCAGGAGCCGATGACCAGCCTCAACCCGGTGTTCACCGTGGGCGACCAGATCACCGAGGCGATGCGCGCCCACGACCCCGGCGCGTCGGAGGCCGCGTTGCGTGCCCGGGGCGTCGCGGCACTCGACCGGGTGCGCATCCCTGGCGCGGCGCGGCGGTTCGACGACTACCCGCACCAGATGAGCGGCGGGATGCGGCAGCGGGTGATGATCGCCATGGCGCTGTCATGCGATCCCGACCTGCTGATCGCCGACGAGCCGACGACGGCGCTGGACGTGACGGTGCAGGCGCAGATCCTGGACCTGCTGCGGGATTTGCAGGCGCAGTCCGGCATGGCGATCATCCTGATCACCCACGACCTCGGCGTGGTGGCGGAGATGGCGGACGAGGTGGCGGTCATGTATGCCGGCCGCGTCGTGGAGCGGGCCAGCGGCACGGCCATCTTCGACGACCCGCAGCATCCCTACACGCTGGGCCTGCTGGGCAGCATTCCCCGGATCGAGGAAACGCGGTCCCGCCTGCTGGCCATCGAGGGGTCGGTCCCGGCGCCGTTCGCCTTGCCGGAGGGATGTCGGTTCCACCCGCGCTGCGTCTTCGCCGCCCCCGCCTGCACCCGGGTCGATCCGCCGCTGCGCGGGCTGGGCGCCGACCATCAGGCCGCCTGCATCCGGGCGCCGGTGGAGGACTTGGCGGCGTGACGGAGGCGTTGATGCAGGTGGCGGGCCTGGCCAAGCATTACCCGATCCGCCGGGGCCTGGTGCTGTCGCGCACGGTGGGCCAGGTGCGGGCGGTGGACGGGCTTTCGTTTGAGCTGTTCCGTGGCGAGACGCTGGCGCTGGTGGGGGAAAGCGGCTGCGGCAAGAGCACGACGGCGCGGCTGGTGCTGCGGCTGATCGACCCCACCGCGGGCACGGTCCGGTTCGAGGGCGCGGACATCACCAACCTGCGCGGCGACGCCATGCGCAGGCTGCGCCGCCGGATGCAGATCGTGTTCCAGGACCCGTTCGCCTCGCTCAACCCGCGCATGACGGTGGCCGAAATCCTGGAAGAGCCGCTGATCGTGCACGGCATCGGCGACGGCGCAGCCCGGCGGGCGCGGATGGCCGAGCTGCTCGGCCTCGTGGGCCTGGCGCCGTACCATGCCGGGCGCTACCCGCACGAGTTCTCCGGCGGGCAGCGGCAGCGGATCGGCATTGCCCGGGCGCTCGCCGTTGAGCCGGCCCTGGTGGTCTGCGACGAGCCGGTCAGCGCGCTCGACGTGTCGATCCAGGCGCAGGTGGTGAACCTGCTGAAGGATCTGCAGGCCCGGCTGGGGCTGTCCTACCTGTTCATCGCGCACGACCTGGCGGTGGTGAAGCACGTGGCGGACCGGGTGGCGGTGATGTACCTGGGCCGCATCGTCGAGATCGGGCCGAAGGACGCCGTGTTCGCCAACCCGCGGCACCCCTACACGCGCGTCTTGCTCGCGGCCATTCCCCGTCCCGATCCGCACCGCAAGCTGGCGCGGTCCGCCGCGCCTGGCGATCCGGGCGGCGACATGCCCAGCCCGGCCAACGTCCCGCCCGGCTGCCGCTTCCACACCCGCTGCCCGTTCGCCATCGACCGTTGCCGCACCGAGGACCCCGCCTTGCACGACATCGAACCCGGCCACTTCTCGGCCTGCCACCTTGCGGAAGACCTGCCTCCCATGGCGGCCATGGAGGCGGCGCAGGCCGCCACCCCGGCGGCGGCGCGACGCCTTGCCCTTTATGCGGACCGCCGGGCCGCTCAGCAGGTGGCCGGATGATCGCCACGGTTGTTTCGCCCCGGCTGATGCTGGTGGGCGGCGGCGCCGTGCGCGAGGTGGCAAGCGTGCTGGCCAAGTTCGGCCTGTCGCGCCCGTTGGTCGTCACCGATCCCTACATGGTCCGCTCCGGCTTGGTGCGCCGCTGCCTGGACCCGCTGGAAGCGGCCGGGCTTGCGTGCGCGGTGTTCAGCGACACCGTGCCGGAGCCGACGGACACCGTGATCGACGCCGGCGCGGCGCTGCTGCAGGCCGGGCTATACGACTGCCTGATCGGCTTCGGCGGCGGATCGCCCATCGACACGGCGAAGGCGATGTCCATCCTGGCGCATGGCCGGGCGACCGGCGCCGGGTCGCACATGCGCGACTTCAAGGTGCCGGCGCAGGCGGACGCGGCCGGGCTGCCGGTGATCGCGGTGCCCACCACGGCCGGCACCGGCAGCGAGGCGACGCGCTTCACCGTGATCACCGACACCGAGCGCGGCGAGAAGATGCTGATCGCCGGCATGGGCGCGCTGCCGCTGGCGGCGGTGGTGGATTACGAGCTGACCTTCACCGTGCCCAAGCGCATCACCGCCGACACCGGGGTGGACAGCCTGACCCACGCGCTGGAGGCCTACGTGTCCCGCCGGGCGAACCCGTACTCGGACACCCAGGCGCTGGCGGCGATGGCGCTGATCGGCGCCAACCTGCGGACCGCCTACGCCGAGCCGGACAACGCCCCGGCGCGGGAGGCGATGATGCTGGGGGCGATGCAGGCGGGGATTGCGTTCTGCAACAGCTCGGTGGCGCTGGTGCATGGCATGTCGCGGCCGATTGGGGCGGCGTTTCACGTGCCGCATGGGTTGTCCAACGCGATGCTGCTGCCGGTGGTGACGCGGTTCGGGCTGAAGGCGGCGCAGGCGCGGTATGCTCAGGCGGCCCGGCTCATCGGTTTTGCGATGCCGGGCGACCCCGACGAGGCGGCGGCGGAGAAGCTGGCGGATGGGTTGGCGCAGTTGAACCGCGACCTCGGCGTGCCGACGCCTGAGGAATTCGGCATCGACAAGGCGGCGTGGGATACGCGGCTGGAGGTGATGGCGGAGCAGGCTTTGGCGTCGGGCAGCCCGGGGAATAACCCGCGGGTGCCGACGAAGGAAGACATTATAATGTTGTATGGGATGGTTTGGTCGGAACACCAAGACACGCTGTAGAAAGATAGTCAGAGTAGGAACCTTCTACAGCCTGGGTCGGTGCTGTAACTTTCTACTTACAAGACTCGTTTGTCCTACTTTGACATTCTACAACGTTTTTATCACTTCTGCGTAAATCCAGAGACCCGGTTATACAGTGGCAGTTTACCAAACAGCCTTAAGTGATATTCAATATAGAAACCTTCTAAATCAATTCTTTCCTGTTCATCTTTTACAATAGAATACTCTATTGTTGAATAATCCCAATACTTTCTAGAATCAATGTCAGCCCTATCTCGGATGTTTCCTCTTCCAATATAGACTACCTGATCGACAGAAACGTATCTGTAAATTCCATGAACACCCTTCGGGATACTAAATCGATCAAAAACTACAATCTCGAAGTTAGGGCGAAGATAAACAATCCACCTTTTCTCACCAGGATCATAGATAGGTTCGAACCTCCGTAACTCAGCCTCTTCAAAACTGTAAATCTTCTTTATTTGAGGATTCTTTTTAAGACTAGGCGCTGTTACCACGCGACCAGAAGTTTTTTTCTCGCCGCGTGAGTCTAGGGTAAGCCGATACGCATGTTCTGGAACTGAGCCTCCTGGCCGAGTTCTGACAAAGCTGATTGCAAGCTTCGAGTGATCTGCTGAAAGATAGATTTCTACATAGAGAGCATCTTGCGCTTTTGCCTCACTTATAAGGGAGGCATTTAGGCCAATTTCACCACGACCACTTGATCGAAAGGTAACTAGTGGGCGCTTTGAATTTACATCTGATGTTCTCTTTACCGCTACCCAGTTCATCTACTAACCTTTTGTCCCCATCGCTTAAGTGGAAGCGAACAGCATTTTTGACAGCTTAGCTAATGAGAGAGTAGAGTTGTTCAGCCCCGTTTGAATTCTAGCGGCCGCTCAGCCAAACGCGAATCATCCTTCAAAACTTTGTCTGCAAACGTCAGTTACAGCGAGAGTAGGACCTTGCCAAGAGTGACCTATAGCCTGGCACAATCACTAATTGATAGAATTGCCTATTAGGCATTCCGTCTCTTACGTGAAGAGGCAGCATAAGCACTGGCCTTTAAGCTTTCCGCCCTGCCGCCACCGGCACCGCCTGCGCGTCCCGCCGCAGCCGGTTCTCCCCCAAAAGCAGCAGGATGGGCGCTGCAATAAAGATTGACGACGAAGTGCCAACCACAATCCCGAACAGCATCATCAGCGCGAACCCCGACAGCGACGCCCCCCCGAACAGTGCCAAAGGCAGGCTCGCCAGGAACACCGTCATCGAGGTGCCGAGCGTCCGGTTCAGCGTCTCGTTGATCGACAGGTCGATCAATTGCCGGAGCGGCATGGTCTTGTACTTGCGCAGGTTCTCCCGCATCCGGTCGTACACCACCACTTTGTCGTTGGTGGAATAGCCGATCACGGTCAGGATCGCCGCCACCATCACCAGGTCGAACTCGATCCGGGTCACGCACAGGAAGCCGATGGCCTTGGTCACGTCGAGGATCAGGGTCACGACGGCGCCCACGGCGAACTGCCACTCGAAGCGGAACCAGATATACACCAGGATCATCAGCAGGCTGATGCCGAGCGCCAACATGCCGTTGCGGAACAGCTCGGACGACACGGCGGCGCCCACCGCGTCGGTGCGGACGATGCGGCTGCCGGGCTGCGCCTCGTCGAGCGCCCCGCGCACGCGGGCGACGGTGGCCTGGGTGGACTTCTCGTCGCCCTGCGGGTCCATCCGGATGATGACCTGATCCGGCCCGCCGAAGCGCTGTAGCCCGGCCTGCGGCACCTGCGCCGTGGCAAGCGCCGAGCGGATCTTGCCGAAATCGGCCGGACCGGGGGTGCGGACCTCCATCACCACGCCGCCGCGGAAGTCGATGCCGAGGTGCAGGCCCGGGTAGAAGAACAGCCCCACCGAAAGCAGCGACAGCACGGCGGAGGTGGCGAGGCCGATGAAGCGCCCGCGCATGAACTGGATCTTGGTATCGTCCGGAACCAGCCGGAACAGGGGGCGGAGGAACATCGGGGCTACACCGGCAGCAAGGCAGGCTTGGTCGCGACATACCAGCGCACCGTCAACATGCGGGCGAACAGGGTCGCGGTGAACAAGGTGGTGACGATGCCGACCGTGATGGTGACGGCGAAGCCGCGCACCGGGCCGGAGCCGAACACGAACAGCATGACGTGCGCCAGGAACGCAGTCGCGTTGCTGTCGATGATGGTGCTGTAGGCCCGGCGGAACCCGGTCTCCAGCGCGTTCAACGGCGTGCGGCCGTTATGCACCTCCTCCCGCACCCGCTCGTTGATCAGGATGTTGGCGTCCACCGCCACGCCGAGCGTCAGCAGGATGCCCGCCATGCCCGGCAGCGTCAGCGTCGCGCCGAGCAGCGACAGCAGCCCGATCTGCAAGACTAAGTTGACCAAGAGGGCGACGTTGGCGAACCAGCCGAACAGCCCGTAGAACACCGCCATGTAGGCGATCACCAGCAGGAAGCCGACCGCGAGCGCGATGGCGCCGTTGCGGATGCTGTCGGCCCCGAGTTCCGGCCCGACGCTGCGCTCCTCGACCACGGTGAGCGGGGCGGGCAGGGCGCCGGCGCGGAGCAGCACGGCCAAGTCCTGGGCGCTGCGAGCATTGAAGTTGCCGCTGATCTGGCCGCGCCCGCCGGTGATCGCGGTTTGGATCACCGGGGCGCTGATCACCTTGTCGTCCAGCACGATGGCGAAGCGGCGGCCGACGTTGGCGGTGGTCACGTCGCCGAACCGCCGGGCGCCCACGCTGTCAAAGGTGAAGTTCACCACCCAGCGGCCGTTCTGGTTGTCCTGGCCCGGCCGCGCGTCGGTCAGGCTGGCCCCGTCCACCTCCACCCGGCGGCGCACCGGCTCCTTGGCGTTCGGCTGCCCTTCGAGCGGCAGGAAATCCACGCCGGGCGGGGGCGCCGCACCGAGGTTCGCCGTCTCGTCCAGCAGGCGGAAGGTCATGCGCGCTGTGCGGCCGAGCAGCTCCTTGATGCGGTTCGGGTCCTCGACGCCGGGCAACTGCACCACGATGCGATCCGCGCCCTGCCGGGTGATCACCGGGTCCAGCACGCCGGTCTCGTCGATGCGGCGGCGGACGATCTCGATGGATTGCAGCACGGCGGCGTTGGCGCGGTCGCGCAGCGCCGTGGGGGACAGGGACAGCGAAACCTCGTTACCCTCCGTGACCACGTCGTATTCGGCCGGCCCGGCCGAGGCTGCGGCTTCCCGCAACAGGCGCACCGCCTCGTCCTGTTGCGGCCCTGCGTTGATGCGGATCACGACCCGGTTCTGCGCGGGCTGTGCCTGCGGCGGCTGGTAGCCCGTCACCTTGCCGCGCAACGCCGTGCGCGCGCCGTCCGCAATGCTGTCCAGCCGCTCGCGGACCACGGTGGCCATATCCACCTCAAGCAGCAGGTAGCTGCCGCCGCGCAGGTCGAGGCCCAGGTGCACCTGCTGCCACGGCAGCCAGCTCGTCGGCGCTGGCATCAGGTTCGGCAGGCAGAGCAGCGCGCCCAGGACGCAGACGCCGAGGATCAGCGCGATCTTGAGGCGGCTGAAGTACATCATGGCAGGCGCGGGTCCTTGGATGCGGAGGTCCCGGGTATGCCGAGGTCCCCCCGCGGACGCAAGCCCGCGCCTTGGCCGCACGGGGCGGGGGCTGCTACAGCGGGAGCATGGTCCAGCATCCTTTGCGCATCGGCATCGCCGGCGCCGGTCATTTCGGGCGGTTCCACGCGCTGAAGGTGGCCGGCAGCAGCCGCGCCGTGCTGGCGGGCTTGTTCGACCCGGACGGCGCCCGCGCCGCCGCGGTCGGGCGGGAAGCCGGGGCCGCGGCGGCGATGCCATGGGCCGAGCTGCTGTCGGCCTGCGACGCCGTGATCGTGGCGGCGCCTGCCGAGGCGCACTTCGACCTAG